>NZ_JBXEJO010000045.1:0-85345 GCF_056837965.1 Bradyrhizobium ferriligni | reverse complement strand
AGAGGTGTATAAGAGACAGTGGATGACGTAAAGCGTCATCGATACCGTGCCGACCCCGACCAGCGCGGCGACGATCGGCCACGGCAGCAAATTGAGCCCGGCCACCGACAGCCCGAAGGCGATGCCGGCAAGGCCGATTCCGGCCAGCACAAGTCCCACGAGATCGAAACGCTCGGGATCCTCGCTCTTGATCGGGTCGATGTATTTCAACGCCAGGAAGATACCGAGCAGCCCGATCGGGATGTTGATCAGGAAGATCCAGTGCCAGGAGAAATAGGTGGTGATGAAGCCGCCGAGCGGCGGCCCGATCACCGGGCCGATCAGCGCCGGGACCGTCACCCAGGCCATCGCGTTGACCAGCGCACTCTTGTCGACCGAGCGCAGTAGCACCAGCCGCCCGACCGGGGTCATCATCGCCCCGCCGAGGCCCTGCAGGATGCGGGCGAACACGAAATCGGTCACCGAGGACGACAGTGCACAGCCGATCGAGCCCAGCATGAACACGCCGACGGCGCCGGCAAACACGATGCGGGCGCCGAAGCGGTCCGCGGTCCAGCCGCTCGCCGGGATGAACACCGCGAGCGACAGCAGGTAGGAGGTGATCGCCAGTTTCAGCGTCAGCGGGCTGGTGCCGATATCGGCGGCGATCGCGGGCAGCGAGGTCGCGATCACCGTGGAGTCCATGTTCTCCATGAACAGGGCGGTGGCCACGATGAGCGGGATCAGGCGTTGCTTGTTCATCAAAATGGGACAGCTGTGCTGAAAAGGCGGGCGAGCGGGCCATATCATCCTGCCCTCGGCCACGCTATTGCGGAACCGGCCAAACGCCCTAAATCCTGCGTGACGCTGGTATGCATCCGCCCGTGTCCAAAGGTTCGCTGTGATTTACGTCCTTGCCGCTCTCTTGCCGCCGATCGGACTGCTCCTGAACGGACAGCCGTTTTCGGCCATCTTCAATCTGGTCCTGATCGTGTTTTGCGCGGTTTTCGGGCTGTTTTTCCACGTGTTGCTGCTGGTGCCGTCGGCCCATGCCGTGATCGCGCTCCACATGAAGCGCGAGGACCGGCGCCATCGCGAAATGGTCGAGGCGATCCGCCGCCATGGCCCGCCGCCGGGTTACCGGGCGCCCTGAACCGGCCCCTAAAAAGGCCTGTGCATGGCTGGCAAACACTTTGATTCGTCATCCCGCCATGCTATCGACCAGCGTCAACCCCACCGATGGGCGCCGATTCGACGGTGACGCAGCGAGCGTCGCCGCAGGCGGCGTTCATCCGTAAGACCATCGCGGCTGGGCCGCAGATAAAGGAGTTGGCAATGGCCACGGGATTTCCGGCTATCCGCGAAGCCTTCACGTTCGACGATGTGCTGCTGAAGCCCGGTTTGTCCGACGTGCTTCCCTCGGAAGTCGATATTCGCTCGCGCGTCACCCGCGCAATCTCGCTCAACATCCCGATCATGGCGTCCGCGATGGACACCGTCACCGAGGCGCGGATGGCGATCGCGATGGCGCAGGCCGGCGGTCTCGGCGTCATCCACCGCAATTTCGATCCGGAAGGCCAGGCCGCGCAGGTGCGGCAGGTCAAGAAGTTCGAGTCCGGCATGGTGGTCAATCCGCTGACCATCGGCCCCGACGCCACGCTGGCCGACGCGCTGACCTTGATGAAGGAGAACGGCATCTCGGGCATTCCGGTCGTCACCGGCGCCGCCAAGAACGTGCCGGGCAAGCTGGTCGGCATCCTGACCAACCGCGACGTGCGCTTCGCCAGCGATCCCCGGCAGAAGGTCTCGGAGCTGATGACGCACGAGAACCTCGTCACGGTGCGCGAGGGCGTCGGCCAGGACGAGGCGAAGCGGATGCTGCACAAGCATCGCATCGAGAAGCTGCTCGTCGTCGACGACCAGTATCGCTGCGTCGGCCTGATCACCGTGAAGGACATCGAGAAGGCGGTTGCCCATCCGCTCGCCTGCAAGGACGAGCACGGCCGCCTGCGCGTCGCCGCCGCCACCACGGTCGGCGAGACCGGTTATGAACGCACCGAGCGGCTGATCGATGCCGGCGTCGACGTCGTCGTGGTCGACACCGCGCACGGGCACTCGCGCCACGTGCTCAACGCCGTCAACCGCATCAAGCGGCTCTCCAACGCCGTGCAGGTGGTGGCCGGCAACGTCGCGACCGAGGGCGGCGCGCAGGCGCTGATCGATGCCGGCGCCGACTGCATCAAGGTCGGCATCGGCCCGGGCTCGATCTGCACCACGCGCATCGTCGCCGGCGTCGGCGTGCCGCAGCTCACCGCGATCATGGACGCGGTGGCCGCGGCGAAGAAGGCCGACGTGCCCGTGATCGCCGACGGCGGCATCAAATATTCCGGCGACCTCGCCAAGGCGCTCGCCGCCGGTGCCGACATCGCCATGGTCGGCTCGCTGCTCGCCGGCACCGACGAGACGCCGGGCGAAGTCTTCCTGTGGCAGGGCCGCTCCTACAAGGCCTATCGCGGCATGGGCTCGGTCGGCGCGATGGCGCGCGGCTCGGCCGACCGCTACTTCCAGCAGGACATCAAGGACACGCTGAAGCTCGTCCCCGAAGGCATCGAGGGCCAGGTGCCGTACAAGGGGCCGGTCGGCAACGTGATGCACCAGCTCGCCGGCGGCCTGCGCGCCGCGATGGGCTATGTCGGCGCCAAGGATATCAAGGATTTCCACGACAAGGCCGAATTCGTCCGCATCACCGGCGCCGGCCTGCGCGAGAGCCACGTCCACGACGTCACCATCACCCGCGAAGCCCCGAACTATCCGGGCGGGGTGTAAGCCCAAGCACCGTCACTCCGGGGCGGTCCGAAGGACCGAGCCCGGAGTCCCGGGATTGCGGGATGCCATTATCTGCTAGAGCGTTTTCGAGCGAAGTGGACACCGGTTCGCGTGAAGAAAACGCGTCAAAACAAGAATCTAGAGCTTCGGTTCTGATTCAATCAGAACCGAAAATGCTCTAGGCGAGCCAGCGCTTGCGTCGCTTGTAGTGCTTCACATCGCGGTATGATTTTCGCTTCTCTCCGGCGACGCCAAGATAGAACTCCTTGACGTCCTCGTTTGCGGCAAGGGCGTGCGCTTCGCCGTCCATCACCACGCGGCCGTTCTCGAGGATGTAGCCGTGGCTCGCATATCTGAGCGCCATATTGGTGTTCTGCTCGGCGAGAAGGAACGATACGCCTTCCCTGGCGTGGAGATCCTTCACGATCTCGAAGATCTCTTCGACGATCTGCGGCGCAAGGCCCATCGATGGTTCGTCGAGCAGGATCAACTTCGGGCGCGACATCAGCGCGCGGCCAATCACGCACATCTGCTGTTCGCCGCCCGACGTATAGCCGGCGGTGGAATTGCGTCGCTCTTTGAGGCGGGGGAAATAAGCGTAGACACGCTCAAGGTCCTGGGCGATCGCGAGCTTGCCGTCCGTCCGCGTAAAGGCGCCGGTCAGGATGTTCTCCTCGACCGTCAGATGAGGGAAGGCACGCCGACCCTCCATCACCTGGATGCAGCCGCGTCGCACCAGCTCGTTTGGCGACAGGGACTTCACCTCGACGCCGTTGAACAGGATCGAGCCCTTGGTGACCTCGCCGCGCTCTGCGTGCAGCAGATTGGAGACCGCCTTCAGCGTCGTCGTCTTGCCGGCGCCGTTGGCGCCGAGAAGCGCAACAATGCCGCCTCGCGGGACCTCCAGCGAGACGCCCTTCAACACGAGAATGACGTGATCGTAGACAACCTCGATATTGTTGACCGATAAAATCAGCGCTGCCGCTTCCGTCGCAGCGGTGACGACCTTGGCGATTGACATGCGCAGATCTCCAAACCGAGCAGGGGCTGCGATCCGGGAGCAGGCAATCCTGCCTCCCGGATCACTCGCACGGGGTCAGGTTTCTTTCGCGCAGTCGCGCGGCTTGATCTTCTTCTCCGCGGCATACTTCGCGGACACATCGGCGACGAGCGGTTCGATGAGCGATTCGTCAGCCGTGTACCAGTCGGAGATTACTTTCCAACCCTTGCCATCCCATTGCTGGACGCGCCCGTAGCGCGCGCCTTCGTGGTCGGAGCAGGAAATGCTGACCGGCTTCAACATTCCCTCAAAGCCGAGCTCCTTGATTCGTGCATCGGTGAGGATCAGGTTCTCAAGCCCCCAACGGACCTGCTCGCCCGTCAGCGGTTGCTTGCCGAATTTTTCTTGCGCCTTGCGGATCGCCTCTACGCCGAGCATGGCATTCGTGATGCCGCGGTTGTAGAGGACTTCGCCGATCTTGCCAGGTTCTGTCGCACCCTTTCCCTTGGCGTAGACGTACTTCTCTATGTCGGCGTGCGCGGGGAATTTTCCTGCGCCATGCTGAAGCATCAACGATTTGTAGCCGCTGGCCTGATCGCCCGCCGGCGTCACATCCGGCTCCGCGCCTGACCACCAAACACCGATCATCTTGTCGCGCGGATAGGCGACGGCGGCCGCCTCCTTGATTGCCGTGCTGTTCATGACGCCCCAGCCCCAGACCAGGACATAGTCGGGCCGATGCTGGCGGATCGCCAGCCATTGCGACTTCTGCTCGACGCCGGGATGCGTGACGGGAATCGGCGTGAACTCAAAGCCGTACTTCTGCGCCAGCACCTGCAGCATCGGAATTGGTTCTTTGCCATAGGGGCTGTCATGGTACAGCAGCGAAATCTTCTTGCCCTTCAGCTTGTCGAAGCCGCCGAGTTCCTTGGCGACGTGCTGGATGGCGATATCGGCCGCGGACCAATAAGTGCCGAGCAATGGAAAATTGTATGCGAACACCGCGCCGTTCTTGGAATCGGCACGGCCATACCCCATCGTAATGATCGGGATCTTGTCGGCCGCGGTCTTTTCGGTGAGTGCGAAGGTGATCCCGGTCGACAGCGGATTGATGAAGGCCGCTCCGGTTGGTCCCTTGCTCTTGAGACGCTCGTAACACTCCACTCCCTTGTCGGTCGCGTAACCCGTCTCGCATTCCTCGATCATGATCCTGACGCCGTTGATGCCGCCGTCACGCTCATTGATCAGGTTGTAGTAGTCTACTACGCCGTTTGCGTAGGGCGCGCCGTTCACAGCGTACGGTCCGGTCCGGTAAGACAGAATTGGGATGAACTGTTCGTTTTGCGCTGCGGCCGGTGCGCTAAGCGCCGCGCCGGCCAAGACGGTCGCGAGTATCAGTAACCTGCGTGCAATACTTGCCATATTGATGTCCTCCTTCATAAAGCGCTGTTTCCCGTCCGCGGTACTTCCTTCCTCTCCGTTGTCGGCGGCCGCCATCCGCATTGCGATCAAGGCGCGATCGCTTCCTCAATAGGGAAACGGCCAAAGTCTGAGCTTCTCCTTGCCGATCGATATCAGCCGGGCGAAGCCATGGGGTTCCTTGATGAGCAGATAACAGATCAAGGATCCGAAGATGATGAACTGGAGGTGGGTGATCGTTTGCGTCGACAGTGGCAGCCCGAGCTTGGTCGGAAGCACATTCAGCATGATCGGCACGATGAGGATGAAAGCTGCTCCGATGAACGAACCCATGATCGAGCCGAGCCCGCCGATGATGACCATGAACAGAAGCTCAAGCGAGCGGTCGATCGAGAACGCAAGCGGCTCCCATGAACCGAGGTAGACGAACGCCCAGAGCGCACCCGCCACCCCGATGATGAACGAAGAGACTGCGAAAGCCGTCAGTTTTGCATAAAGCGGCCTGATGCCGATCAGCTCGGCGGCGATATCCATGTCGCGGATCGCCATCCACTGCCTGCCGAGATTGCCGCGCACGAGATTTTTCGCCAACACCGCCATCACGGTCACGAAGAGCAGGCACAGCAGGTAACGCTCGACCGGCGAGCGAACGACCATACCGAAGAAATCCAGTTCCGGCGCATTCACTGATCCCGACGGGGCGTAGTTGGTGAACCACGGGATCCGCAGGAACGCCCAATCGAAGAAGAACTGCGCGGCGAGCGTTGCGACCGCCAGGTAGAGACCCTTGATCCGCAGACTGGGAATGCCGAACAGGATTCCGGCACCCGCCGCCATGAGCCCGCCAAGCAGAATGGATGCCAGCACGGGCAACGGTGGGATCGCGATCGCGAAGCCAAGCCAGGCAAGCGGGATATGAACGCCGGTTGCCAGCTTGTAGGCGGAATAGGCGCCGATGGCCATGAACGCGCCGCTGCCGAGCGAGATCTGGCCGCAATAGCCGACGAGAATGTTTGTCCCGATGGCGGCGAGCGCCAGGATGAGGAAGGGCAGCAGGATGGCCCACAACAGATAGTCGGTGCCGAACGGCCAGATCCGGAAGGTGGCCAGCAGCGGCACGCCAATGAAAGCAATGCCGAGCAAGACAGCGAGGGCGATACGATCCTGCCGGATCGGGAAGATCGCCATATCCTCCGCATAGGTCGCCTTGAACTGGCCGGCTTCGCGATAGAGCACAACGACCTCCTTGCCTCAGACGCGTTCGATGATCCGCTCGCCGAACAGGCCCTGCGGCCGCAAGAGCAGCACCGCCAACGCCAACACGTAGGCAAACCAATATTCGATGCCGCCGCCGATCGATGGCCCGAGGTATACCTCTGCGAGCTTCTCACCCGCCCCGACAATGAGCCCGCCGACGATCGCTCCGGGAATCGAGGTGAGGCCGCCGATGATCAGGACCGGCAAAGCCTTCAGCGCGAGAAACGTGATGGAGAACTGCACGCCAAGCTTGGTCCCCCACACGGTCGCCGCGACGAGCGCAACGAGGCCGGCAACGAGCCAGACCACGAACCAGATCCAGCTGATTGGAATCCCGATCGAGTGCGCGGCCAAATGGTCATCGGCCACGGCTCTGAGCGCGCGACCGGTCTTGGTGCGCTGAAAAAAGACCGCGAGGCCGGCGACCAGGATGCCCGCGATCAATGCGCCCCAGACATCCAGCTTGTTGACCAGAATCCCGCCCGGGAACAGGCCTTCAAACAAGAACCAGGCGTCGGTCGGGAACAGCCGCAACGGGTAGACATCCGATCCGAAGATCATCTCCGCGGCGCCCTCGATGACGAATGTGACGCCGATCGTCGACATGAACAGCGTCAAGCCGTCCTGATTGACCAGAGGTCCGATCACGAACCGCTCGATCAGCCAGGCGGTTGCCGCCATGATCACGGCGGCAAAGCCGATAGCGAGGATGACCGCGACCCAAAGCGGAAGGCCGTTGGCGACCAGGAGGTCGAGGGCGCGAACCAGCGCCAGTCCCGCGAGCAACACCATTGCTCCCTGCGCATAGTTGAATACGCCGGATGCCTTGAAGATCAGCACGAAGCCGAGCGCGACCAGCGAATAAAGCACGCCGGACATCAATCCGCCGATAAGGACCTCGAGAAACTGACCCAGTGCGATCATGGACGCACCTTAATGTGCGACGCCAAGATATGCGTCGATCACGGCTTGACTTCTCTTCACTTCATCGGGCGTGCCGTCGGCGATCTTCACGCCGTGATCAAGCACCGCTACGCGGTCCGACAGATCCATGACCACGGCCATGTCGTGCTCGATCAGGGCAATGGTCGTGCCGTAATGGTTGTTCACATCGATGATGAACCGCGACATGTCCTCCTTCTCCTCGAGGTTCATGCCTGCCATCGGCTCGTCGAGGAGCAGAAGGTCGGGCTCCATCGCCAGGGCGCGACCGAGTTCGACACGCTTCTGCAAGCCGTATGGCAGACGCCCAACCGGTACCTTGCGGATTGTCTCGATCTCCAGGAAGTCGATGATCTCCTCGACCTTGCGCCGATGCTCGATCTCCTCTGTGAGGGCAGGGCCATAGCGCAGCAGCTGCCACAACAGCCCCCGGCGCACCTTCAAGGTGCGGCCTGCCATGATGTTGTCGAGCGCGCTCATGCCCTTGAACAAGGCGACATTCTGAAAGGTGCGGGCAATGCCGCCGCGCGCCGCCTCGAAGGGCTGCATTTTGGACCGGGTGCTTCCCTTGAAGGTGATGGCGCCATGGTTGGGATGATAGAAACCGTTGACGACGTTCAGCATTGAGGTTTTGCCGGCGCCGTTTGGGCCGATGATGGCGCGAATTTCGCCTTTTCTGACGTTGAACGAGACGTCCCGCAGCGCCTTGACGCCGCCGAAGGCCAGTGCCACGCCCTCGACCTGCAACAGGATTTCGTTGGCGTTTGGCGCTCTCATGCTGCTCTTCCCAGCGATTCTGCCGGACCGATGATTTGCATGTCGCGAATCTCGACTCGTGCCGCGATCGTGCCCTTCCGGCCATCCTCAAACGTCACTTCCGTGGAAATGTCGGCGTCATGCGCTCCGTTGTAGAGTGCCGTGACCAACGACGCATAGCGTTCGGCAATGAAGCGGCGGCGCACTTTCTGCGTGCGGGTCAGCTCGCCGTCATCCGCGTCGAGCTCCTTGTGCAGAATGAGGAAGCGGCGAATCTGGGCGCCCGCGAGCACCGTTTCCCCGGCCAGGGAACGGTTCACCGCGGCAACGTCTTTGGCGACCATGTCGTAGACCAGCGGATGCCCGGCAAGCTCCTGATAGGACCCGTAGGCGACGTTGTTGCGTTCCGCCCAATTCGCGACCGCGACCGGGTCGATGTTGAGCATGGCGCATACGAACTCTCTCGAGTCACCGAACGTGATCGCTTCCTTGATATTGGGATAGAACTTCAGCTTGTTCTCAAGGTACTTGGGAGCAAACATCGTGCCGTCAGCCAATCGACCGACGTCCTTCGCACGATCGATGATCTTCAGATGTCCGGTCTTCTCGTCGAAAAAGCCGGCATCGCCGGTCCTGACATATCCATCGGACGTCATCGCTTCCGCGGTCTTTGCCTGATCCTTGAAATATCCGAGGAACATGCCGGGCGAGCGAAACTGCACTTCGCCCGATTCCGCGATGCGGATGTCGACGTTGGGCGCCGGCGGTCCAACCGTATCCGAATAGATCTCGCCATCGGGCTGACACGTTACATAGAGGAACGCTTCGGTCTGGCCGTAGAGCTGTTTCAGGTTCAGTCCGATCGCGCGGTAGAACGCGAACAGATCCGGACCGATAGCTTCACCTCCGGTGTATGCGACGCGCACCTGAGACAGGCCAAGAACGTTCTTGAGAGGCTCGTAGACCAGCCAGCGCCCGAGCGCATAGAGCAATCGGCCTGACAGCGGCACCGGACGTTTCGTCAAGACTTGCTCGCCATACCGCCGTGCGACGTCCAGAAAGTAGCTGAACAAGCGCCGCTTGATCGGCGCTGCGTCCTCCATCCGGACCATCAGCCGCGTCAGCATGGCCTCGAAACCGCGTGGCGGGGCCAGGTAGAAGGTTGGTCCTATCTCATGCCGATCCTGCTCGATTGTGTTGCTGCTCTCCGGGCACGCCATGCAGAATCCGGCCACTACGCCTTGCGCATAGCTGACGTAATGATCGCCCGCCCAGGCCAGCGGCAGATAGGCCAGCACCACGTCCTTGTCGGTCAACTTGTCGAACCGCGTGGTGTCGGTTGCCGCATCGATGCAGCCTCGCGCCGACAGCATGACGCCCTTGGGCGCGCCGGTCGTTCCCGAGGTGTAGAGGATGACCGCGATGTCCGAACCGTTGCCGTCCCGAATGGATTCATCGATCCGTTCGCCAAGCGCTGGGTCGGCTGCAAGCGCGGCGCGGCCGTCATTGATGATATCGCCGATTGCGATCAGTCGACCGTGGTCGTAGCCGTCGATTCCGCGCGGTTCGTCGTAGATAATCCTGTTGAGTTGCGGCAGTCGGTCGGACACCGACAGGACCTTGTCGACCTGCTCCTGGTCCTGCGCTGCGACCAGCGTCGCCTCGGCGTGAGCGAGAACAAAAGCAAGCTCATCAGCCACGGCATCGGAGTAGACTGGAACGGGGATTGCGCGGAGCGTCTGCGCCGCCATCATGGTCCAGTAAAGCTTGGGTCGGTTGGAGCCGACGACCGCGATTGTCTCGCCCGGCCGCAAGCCAAGCCGATGCAAGCCGGCAGCGTAGCTACGTACGATCTCGGCAACCTCAGCCCAGGTCCAGCTCTGCCAGATGCCGAGATCCTTGTGCCGGAACGCTGGCCGCGTGCCAAATTGTGCCGTGTTTCGCAGCAGCAATTTGGGAAACGTGTCATACGATCCGCCGCCGGCCATGTCGGTCTCGATCCAAAAACCGAAGCGTTGGTTCGCTCCTGTTATGGTGATGCCTGCTCCATTTTTGGGTAGCAGACATGCGAGTGCCGCATGGTCCGAGATTACAGCGAATCGCAAGTCCGACAAGGGCCAGATTGATGGATCGCGTTTTTGCCGCGGGCGCGCGCGGCAGAGATAGGTCTACCGGCTGCCAATTCGCCGAAGGTGAATCCGGCCGCCACCAGACGGACATTGCGGCGCGAAGACGCTGATCGGCTCTCAAGAGGTAACTCCAATGCTTCGGAAGGCCTCACATGGATCGGACGGTCGCACGGAGCGGACCGAAGTCCTGCGCCGCCCAGGTTTCGAGAGCGACCGGAAACCGATTGCCGATTTGCTGCGCGGCCGCCCTCGTTGCGACCCATGGAGGGCCGCCTGACCGCTTTGGCTCCGCCGTGCCGGATGGCGAGGTCGGATCAGGCGACTTGACTATGGCCGCTTCGTTTGCCGGTGGCGCGCCGTGACAAACTGCCGCCACCAGGGGGCCCTGCGAACCGCCCCGACATGACAGTATCGCGTTGGCGCTAATGTGCCTGGCATGACAGCCGTCATTTCAAACAACATTTCAAACAGTGCTGCGCGAAAGAGCAAATCCATCTCCCTTGCAGGGAGCTGGATTGCATGACTACGTGTCCGCCACGAACCAATCACCTCAAGAGGAAATCAACATGTCCCAAGGAAAGCGCATCGTCCTGGCTTCGCGCCCGCACGGCGAGCCCACGTCCGCCAATTTCAGGCTCGAGGACTACACGCCGCCGACACCGGGGGCGGGCGAGGTGCTGCTGCGCACCATCTGGCTGTCGCTCGATCCCTATATGCGCGGCCGCATGGCGGACGGTCCGTCCTATGCCGCACCGGTACCGGTCGGCGGCGTGATGGAGGGCGGCACGGTGAGCGAGGTGATCGCCTCCAACAATCCCGGCTTTGCCAAGGGCGATATCGTGCTGTCGCGCGCGGGCTGGCAGACGCATGTGCTGTCCGACGGCAAGGGCCTCGCCAAGATCGATCCGAAGATCGCGCCGATCTCGACAGCAGTGGGTGTGCTCGGCATGCCCGGCATGACCGCCTATACGGGACTGCTCGAAATCGGCAAGCCGCAGGCGGGCGAGACGGTGGTGGTCGCGGCGGCGTCCGGCGCGGTCGGCTCGGCGGTCGGCCAGATCGCCAAGATCAAGGGCGCGCGGGCGATCGGCATTGCCGGCGGCAAGGACAAGTGCGCCTACGTCAAGAACGAGCTCGGCTTCGACGAGTGCCTCGATCACCGCGATCCCAATCTCGCGGCGAAGCTGAAGGAAGCCTGCCCGAAAGGCATCGACGTCTATTTCGAGAATGTCGGCGGCGCGGTGTTCGACGCGGTGTTTCCGCTGCTCAACGCGTTCGCGCGCATCCCGGTCTGCGGCCTGATCGCGCATTACAACGACACCGAAGCGCACGCCCCGAAATGGGCCGGCGCGATGATGCGCAACATCCTGACCAAGCGGCTGACCTTCCGCGGCTTCATCGTCAGCGACTTTGCCGCCATGCACGGCGACTTCCTCCGCGACATGTCGCAGTGGGTTCGCGAGGGCAAGGTCAAGTACAAGGAGTTCGTGACAGAGGGCCTGGACAGCGCGCCGGAGGCCTTCATGGGCCTGCTCAAGGGCGCCAATTTCGGCAAGCAGCTGGTCCGGGTCGGGCCGGACAAGGCCTGAGTTACAGGCCCCGGAAGCTCCCATTCCGCGCAACAAAGTATCAAAAGCGCCACAATGGCGGGGATTTGGGGGCCTTTTGGCCCCCATTTGCTTGACGGAGACCCGCAGCAGTTGATTCAATATGGCTATATTTCAGGTGTAGCGATGATTTTTGAAGCTATTGTTTTCGGGGTCATTCTCCTCGCCGTCGGCTATTGGGCGACGATGTTCGTCATGGGCCGCCGCGACGATGTCTTACATGGAAGATTCGTCGAGGAGCAGCCGGACACGACACCGGTCCGCATCATGCCGCACGTACCTCGCGTACGGCCCGCGCCGGCGGCACCACCGCCCGACAAGGACTCGCTGCAGGCGCTGCTCACCGTGATCAAGCAGGACCTGCACGACGCGGCGCGGAGCTGACGCGGCTCAGGCCGCCGGCTCCTTGCCGAGCAGCATCTCCAGGTCGACATCGACCTGGCCCTTCGCCCTGACGTGGCGGACCTCGAAACTGTCGAGCTGGAAACGGTACTCGACGAGACCAACTTCCTTGATGCCGATCACCTCCTGCCGCGCGTTGGAGATGATGAAGCCGGCCGAGGGCGCCCAGATGTGTCTGACATGCTCGAACGTGTAGTCGCGACGCTGGTGCACATGGCCGCTGCCGACCAGACGCCAATCGACCTTGCCGAACATCTCGATCAGGCGGCGGCGCGCCGGTTGCGGGACGAAGCGGATCGCGGTCTCGGCGCGCTCGGCATCGTAGGGCAGGTCGAGATAGAGCGGCTTGTGCAGGAACAGCGCGACCGGCCTGCCCACGGCCTTGTCGAGCGCGCCTGCGAGCCAGTCGAACTGCTCGGCCTCGCTGTCGAGGCCGGTGTTCATGATCAGCGAATTCAGCCCGATGAAGCACCAGCCGGCGGCGTCGAAATGCCAGCGGTCCTCGCCGAGCACCGAGGTGAAGGCGCCGCGCGTCTCCTCGGTCGGCAGTTGCGTCGGTGGGGCGCCGACCTCGGTCGGATTGTCGCCGATGTCATGATTGCCCGGCAGATAGAGGCAATCGACCGGCAGCGCGTTGTGCAGCTCCTTGGCGAACGCGAGGTCGTCGCGGCTGGTCGGTCCGTCGAACGAGACGTCGCCGGAGTTGAGCACGAGATCGGGACGCGCAGCGTCGATGTGCTCGCTGACGCGATGAAAGTTGTCGATGAGCGGCTTGAAGCGGCGCGCGAGATGGGTGTCGGAGATTTGTGTCAGGCGAAATTGGGGCATGCATCGCTCCTTTGGGCCGGAGCATAGGTCGGCGCGAAGTCGGAACGATGACGATTTTGCCGTCTTGTTCGATGCCTCGTTTGAAGCCCTGTTTGATGTGTTGTTTGGTTTTGCGCCTTGGCGGTCGCTGGATCGCCAGTTGCCGCACCGACGCCGGCGAGTCCTGCCGTCACCATGCCGGGCACGCCGCTGCCCGGGCCGCGCTGTAGGGGATCGGGGTGATGATGCAGATCGCGTCACACATGAGGGGCTGAAACCGCCACTGGTCCTGGGAGTTGGTCATCCGGGCTCGGGTGATGTTTCAACGGGTTACCGCGCACGCTTCATTGTCTTGGGGGCAAGTGGCGGCTAAGAGGGCGGCCGGGCGCCCGCGGCTGAGGGAGATTTTTGATGTCGGTTCAAATGGTTCTGTTGCCGGTCTTCATCCAGATCGGGCTCGCTTTCGCACTGTTGTTTGCCATGGCGACGACGCGTACAAGGGCGCTGACGAGCGGCGAGACCAAGATCGCCGACATCGCGCTGCGTGAGCCGAACTGGCCGGCCCAGGCCACCAAGTTCGGCAACTGCTTCGCCAACCAGTTCGAGCTGCCGATCCTGTTCTATGCCCTGATCGCTATTGCGCTGCCGCTGCGCCGTGCCGATCTGTTCATCGTGCTGATGTCCTGGGTGTTCGTGGTGACGCGGTTTGCCCATGCCAGCGTGTTCGTCACCTCCAACGATGTGCGGCCGCGTTCGCTCGCCTGGTTCGCCGGCGCGCTGGTGCTGGCGGCCATGTGGCTGTATTTCGCGCTCAGACTGCTGCTGCTGATCTGATGCGCCCAACCGAAAGAGATCAATGACCCCCGCTGCCCGGCTTTCCGCCGCGATCGAGCTGATCGCCACCATCGACGCACAGCGCATTCCCGCGGCGAAAGCGCTGAAGGAATGGGGCACCGCGCACCGTTATGCCGGCTCCGGCGATCGCGCCGCGATCTCCGGCCTGATCTGGGACGTGCTGCGCCGGCAATCCTCCGCGGCCTATTTGATGGATGACGCCAGCGCCCGGTCGCGCCTGCTCGGCATGCTCAAGCTCGAACGCGGCATGGACATCGCCACGATCCAGGCGCTGTGCGACGGCGGCCGGTTCGCGCCGGATCCGCTGACCGCGACCGAGGAGGCCGCGCTGGCCTCGCGCTCGCTCGAGGGTGCGCCGGCGCATGTCGCGGGCGACTATCCGGACTGGCTCGACCCGCATCTGGCAAAGGTGTTCGGCGACGACCGCGCGGCGGAAGCGACCGCGATGGCGAGCCGCGCGCCGCTCGATCTGCGCGTCAACACGCTGCGCGGCAAGCGCGAGAAGGCGCTGCCGCGGCTGTCGCATCTCGGCGCCAGGGAAACGCCGTGGTCGCCGCTCGGCCTGCGCATCGAGCTCGGCGCCGACGCGCGCAATCCCGGCATCCATGCCGAGGAGGATTTCATCAAGGGCGCCATCGAGGTCCAGGACGAGGGCTCGCAGCTCGCCGCGCTGTTCGCGGCGGCCAAGCCGGGCGAGCAGGTGATCGACCTCTGCGCCGGCGCCGGCGGCAAGACGCTGGCGGTGGCGGCGATGATGCAAGGCAAGGGCCGGCTGATCGCGACCGACAGCGACAAGCGGCAGCTCGCGCCGATCCATGAGCGGCTGTCGCGCGCCGGCGTGCACAATTGCGATGTGCGCACGCCGCGCGGCGAGGAGGAGGTGCTGTCCGACATCAAGGCCTCCGCCGACCTCGTGCTGATCGACGCGCCGTGCACCGGCACCGGCACCTGGCGCCGCAATCCCGACGCCAAATGGCGCATGCGCCCCGGCGCGCTCGAGGTGCGGCTGAAGGATCAGGCCGAGGTGCTGGAGCGCGCGGCGCCGCTGGTGAAGGGCGGCGGCCGGATCGCCTACATCACCTGCTCGGTGCTGTCGGAGGAGAACGGCGAGCAGGTCAGGGCCTTCATCGCGCGGCATCCGGAGTTCTCCGTGCAGCCGCCGGAGCAGACCGCAGCGGTGCTGTGGGACAAGGCCGAAGCTTTTGCCGAGGCCGCGCTGCAATCGGCGGAGGGCCTGCTGATGACGCCGCGCCGCACCGGCACCGACGGGTTCTTCGTCAGCATCCTCAAGCGCCAGGCGTGATCCCGGCGCAACGCCCTGGCGTTGTCGCCGGCGCAACGGCTTGCCGTCGTCGCCGGCGCAACGGCTTGCCGTCGTCGCCGGCGCAACGGCTTCGCCGTTGTCGCCGGAGGTGCGCGCCGAGCGATGGACCAGCAACGCCCGGCGAGCCTCGAAGGATGGGAATGGAGCGGGGCCGTCGCCCTTCGAGACGCGCGCAAGCGCGCGCTCCTCAGGGTGACGGGACGGTGCAAACGCTCTGCGCCGCCGGCGTCCTGCTCACCACGATCACCCAGTACAGCAGCGCGCAGGCGCTGATCGCGGCACCCAGCACGCAGACGCCGGGCCAGCCGGCGGCCGCATAGGCCATCGTCGAAGAGATCGCGCCAAAACCTGTTCCGATCGAATAGAACACCATGTAGCCACCGACCAGCCGGCTCGCCGCGTCGGGCCGCGCGGCGACGATCAGGCTCTGGTTGGTGACATGGATCGCCTGCACCGCGAAGTCGATCATCAACACGCCGGCCACGACCAGCCATAGCGAGGTGTTGAGGCAGGCGATCGGCACCCAGCCGGCGAGCATCAAGAGCAACGACAAGCCGGTGGTGCGCTGCCCCCAGCCGCGGTCGGCGAGCTGGCCGGAATTGCGCGCCGCCAGCGCGCCGGCGAGGCCGGCGATCCCGAGCATCCCGATCGTGGTGTGCGACAATGACAGCGGGGGTGCCGCGAGCGGCAGCACGACCGAGCTCCAGAACACGCTGAAGCTTGCGAAGATCAAAAGCGCGAACACCGCGCGTTCGCGCAAGACCTGCTCCTCGACGAACAGCGCGACCGTCGAGCGCAGCAGCCTTGCGTAGGACGATCCGGCCATCGGCTGCGGTGCATGCCGCGGCAGCGCGCGTGCCAATAGCGCGGCCAGCACCAGCGTCAGCGCGGCCGAGGTGAGGTAGACCACGCGCCAGCCGCCGAGATCGGCCAGCGCGCCGGCGGCAAAACGTGCCAGCAGGATGCCCGACACCACGCCGCTGGTGACGGTGCCGATGGTGCGGCCGCGGTCGGCTGGCGCGGCCAGCGTCGCGGCGTAGGCGACCAGCACCTGGATCACGACGGCGAGCAGCCCGACCAGCACCATGCCGACAAGCAGCACCGCGGCGTTCGGCGCGGTGCCGACGATGGTGAGCGCGATCGCCGACAGCACGGTCTGGCCGACGATCAGCCTGCGGCGGTCCCAGAGGTCGCCGAGCGGCACGATCAGCATCAGGCCGAAGGCATAGCCGATCTGGGTCAGCGTCACGACGCCGCCGATCACCGCCGGCGTGATGGAGAGATCCTGCGCCATGGTGTCGAGCAGCGGCTGCGCGAAATAGATGCTGGCGACGCTCAGCCCGCAGGCGACGGCGAACAGCAGCACGACGGCGGGCGACAGAGCGCGAGCCGTGGTGTCGCGGGGCTTGTCGTTTGTCTTGTGATGGTCCTCGGCCGGCCGGGCCTCAGCCATGGTCTGGTTCGTCATCTTGCCTCCGCTGCAATTCGCAATCGGGTCTCATCATGAGACCAGTTGCGCCGAGCGCTGTCTAGTCCTATTTTAAGACCAGTTCGTGATCGAGGGAGGCGGAGCGCGATGAAACGGACCGCATTTGCGAAAGCGGAATGCCCGGTGGCGCGCGCGCTGGATGCAATCGGCGACTGGTGGTCGCTGTTGATCGTGCGCGACGCGTTCGACGGCCTGCGCCGGTTCGGCGACTTCCAGAAGAATCTCGGCATCGCCAAGGGCATGCTGACGACGCGGCTGCGCACGCTGGTTGCAACAGGCGTACTCGAGCAGGTCGCGGCCTCCGACGGCAGCGCCTATCAGGAATATGTGCTGACCAAGCGAGGCCACGACTTGTTCCCGATCGTGGTTGGTCTCAGGCAATGGGGCGAGGCGCATCTCTACGCGCGCGGCGAGCCGCATTCGGTGCTGCTGGACCAGGCCGGGCAGGCGGTCGGGCAGCTCGTGCTGCCGTCGAAGAGCGGCAAGCCGCTGGGCTGGGCGGATACCAAGGTGAGGAAGGTCGCGGCGCGGAGGAGGTGAGTGTGTAAGCAACGTCTCTCGACGACGCAACATCCACGATGTCGTCCCGGCGAAAGCCGGGACCCATAACCACCGAAGGTCGTTATAGCACGACGCTGGAGCCACAGCGTTCTAACAACTCAACCCTGTGGTTATGGGTCCCGGCTTTCGCCGGGACGACGAGGGGGAGAGATCACGCTGCAAGCCTTTGCGCGGGGGTGACGGGACAGAGTAGAGGTAGTGCATCAATCCACAATAAACAGCGTCGCACCCGTCTTCGTCGACGAACGGTGCGCGGCATCGCCGAAATCGGAGACCTGGTAGCTCATGCCCGGCTTCAGCGTGAATCTGCGGCCGTCGCGCAGCTCGGTGTCCAGCTCGCCCGTGACGACGTAGAGCACATGGCCGCGATCGCACCAGTGATCGGCGAGATAACCAGGCGAATACTCGACCATCCGCACCCGCAGCTCGCCGATGTTGAGCGTGCGCCACAGCGCTTGCCCGGTTTCGCCGGGATGCACTGAAGGCTCGAGCTTGTTCCAGTCCGTGACGGTGAAGGGCAGGTGTGGGATTTTCATGGGCTGGATCCT
The DNA here is from genome assembly GCF_056837965.1 of Bradyrhizobium ferriligni. Classification (NCBI taxonomy): domain Bacteria; kingdom Pseudomonadati; phylum Pseudomonadota; class Alphaproteobacteria; order Hyphomicrobiales; family Nitrobacteraceae; genus Bradyrhizobium; species Bradyrhizobium ferriligni. The sequence continues at coordinate 67,444 of NZ_JBXEJO010000045.1, read as the reverse complement.
GATGTCGCGTCTTCCGCTTCTGCATCCTATACAACGGCGTCATCCTGAGGTGCGCGCAGAGCGGTGCGCCAGCAGCGCTCGGCGAGCCTCGAAGGATGGGGATGGAGCCGGGCCGTCGCCCTTCGAGACGGTCGCTTCGCGACCTCCTCAGGGTGACGGATGACCGCAACGACGGCGGCAACCTCACTCCACCAGGTGGTTCGCCGAGCCCTGCCGGATCTTCCCCTCGGCATCCAGCCGCAAATACTCGCAGATCTTCTTGCCGCGTTCGTTCTGGTAGAACACGACGACGCTGTCGGGCGAGACATAGAGGTCGATCAGCTCGAAATGCAGCTCGGGCAATTTCGCCAGCGCCACGCTCCAATAGGCCCGCAAGCTCGCCTTGCCGCGCACCGTGCCCGACGCGCCGAAGCCGAGCGCCGGGATCCGGTCCGAGGTCATCTCGGCATCCTCGGAGTACATCGCCAGCACGCGCTCGAGATCGCGCGCGTTCCAGGCGGCGATCCAGTCGCGGCCGAGCGCGGTGAAGCGCGATGGGTCGTGAAAATCCGGCATTGGTTTCCTCCATGTGGCTTATGGCCAAATTAGGTCAATAATACTGACCTATATGGATTTGTCCATGCCCAAAGAAGAATGTGGGCGCCCCCTCGAGCGCGGTTGCGGGGGCGGGCGCCGTCGCGTATCTGCTTGCCATGACAGCCCAGCACACAGCCCAAGACACAGCTCAAGCGCCGTCGACGCCCTCCGTGGCCTCGGCGCATGACAAGATTCTGATTGTCGATTTCGGCAGCCAGGTGACGCAACTGATCGCCCGCCGCGTCCGCGAGATGGGCGTCTATTCCGAGATCGTGCCGTTCCAGAAGGCGGAGGCCGCCTTCAAGGAGATGAAGCCGAAGGCGGTGATCCTCTCCGGCGGTCCGGAATCGGTGCACGAGACCGGCTCGCCGCGCGCGCCGCAGCTGATCTTCGAGTCGGGCGTTCCCGTGCTCGGTATCTGCTACGGCCAGATGACCTTGGCGGCCCAGCTCGGCGGCGAGGTCGAGGGCGGGCACCATCGCGAATTCGGCCGCGCCGATGTCGAGGTGAAGACCGACAGCCAGCTGTTCGACGGCATCTGGGGCCACGGCGAAAAGCACCAGGTGTGGATGAGCCATGGCGACCGCATCACCAAGATGCCGCCAGGCTTTTCGGTCGCCGGCACCTCGCCGAATGCGCCGTTCGCGATCATCCAGGACGAGACGCGCAAATATTACGGGCTGATGTTCCATCCCGAGGTGGTGCACACGCCCGACGGCGCCAAGCTCTTGCGCAACTTCGTGCGCAAGGTCGCAGGGCTCACCGGCGACTGGACCATGCGCGCGTTCCGCGAGGAGGCGATCGAGAAGATCCGCGCGCAGGTCGGCAAGGGCAAGGTGATCTGCGGCCTCTCGGGCGGCGTCGATTCCGCCGTGGCGGCGGTCTTGATCCATGAGGCGATCGGCGATCAGCTCACCTGCGTGTTCGTCGATCACGGCCTGCTGCGGCTCGACGAGGCCAAGACCGTCGTCGACCTGTTCCGCAACCACTACAACATCCCGCTGGTCCATGTGGACGCGTCGAAGGAGTTTCTGGGCGAGCTCGAGGGTGTCACCGATCCCGAGGTGAAGCGCAAGACCATCGGGCGCTTGTTCATCGACGTGTTCGAGGCGGAGGCCAAGAAGATCGGCGGCGCCGCATTCCTGGCGCAGGGCACGCTCTACCCTGATGTGATCGAGAGCGTCTCCTTCACCGGCGGACCGTCGGTCACGATCAAGTCGCACCACAACGTCGGCGGCCTCCCGGCACGGATGAACATGAAGCTCGTCGAGCCGCTGCGCGAGCTGTTCAAGGACGAGGTGCGCGTGCTCGGCCGCGAGCTCGGCCTGCCCGAAGTTTTCGTCGGCCGCCACCCGTTCCCGGGCCCCGGCCTCGCCATCCGTTGCCCCGGCGACATCACCAGGGAGAAGCTCGACATCCTGCGCAACGCCGACGCGGTCTATATCGACCAGATCCGCAGGCACGGCCTCTATGATGCGATCTGGCAGGCCTTCGCGGTGCTGCTGCCGGTCAAGACCGTCGGCGTGATGGGCGACGGCCGCACCTACGAATACGTCGTCGGCCTCCGCGCCGTCACCTCGACCGACGGCATGACCGCGGACTTCTACCAGTTCGACATGAAGTTCTTAGGGGAGACCGCGACGCGCATCATCAATGAGGTGAAGGGCGTGAACCGGGTGGTGTACGACGTGACGAGCAAGCCGCCGGGGACGATTGAGTGGGAGTAGGGTCGTCGGCCGCCGAACGGCAGTGAACCTAGTCGACGTTCCCTACCTGAGGTCCGCATATTCTGCCATGAGACCTTATCAACACGCTATCAGCAGTGCTCGGGCGCTCGGAGGGCGATGGCAAGACTATTTGGCTGTTCACGAGTTTCTGGACAGCACGAAGGCCGCGTGTGCAGACATGCGGCATCGCATGATCCTGCACAGTGTCGACTTCGGTACGGCGATTGCAAGGACCGCCTTTCCAGATCGCGACGACGTCGACCAGCTCGTGCGCCAGCATGTTGTTGAAGACCTCGGCGAAAGCCGGACGCTTTCCGATTGGTTGAGATATTGCCGGCGACCACATTTGCCGCGATTTTATCCCGAGGCACTTCCAATCGATAACGAGCGCATCATCGCCGACGAGACTTCGCGTAGCGGCATCTCCCACGACGCGCCTGTTCGACAGGTCTGTGCGTTGCTTTTGATGCCGTTGACCTTCGCCTCCGATTTCGGAGCAGACGCACTCTGCGTTCTCGGGAATTCGTTCGGTCCAGGTCTCGTTCGCCGCTTGATCGGACCGCCGATTGACGTCGATGGAAAAGTCTTCGATCCCGCGCTCAGCGCCGAGCGGATAATCTTCGGCTGGTATCGCGCCGTGCCGCCTATGGTCGCCGTCGTTCACACATTGCGATCGCGGCAACAACTCGAGGTCGAGCAATGAAGCTTGGAACAGTGTTGCCAGACGGGGTTTTGCGACTTGGTCCGTGGGAGGTCAAAGATCACCCGGCGTTCCTGCGTCTCGATGGGTTGGTGCGGGAAGCCGCTTCCCAGCTTGTCGGGCTGAGGCAGGATCCGATTGCTGTTGCTTCATCGCCTAATCGCTTTGATGATGCACACACCTATGATTGGCGAGCAGTTCGATGCGGTGATTTCATCAGCGAGACTGGCTCATACTATCCTGGCGTTGATCTAGATCGGGACATCGCAACAGCTTCGCGCCAAGCCAAGACTGCGTATGCCGTCCTTCGTGCGCTCGACGCGGCAGGATGGCGCGACCTATTCGCGAAGGCATTCGACATCAGGATGCCCGATCAAACATTGTCAGTTGTCGTGCAAAACGGGCTCACTTGGCTCGTCCTCAGCGCCAACAACGTGACTGAAGACGAGTGCGATCCCGTCTTCGCAATCTGGGAGGATGCGGAGATGAGCTATTTCGCCGAAGCGAAAGAGCGGTTCGACTGGGCTATCCGCAATCCAGTTCCCCTGGAGTTTCTTGGCGAAAACGACAAGCCAAGTTGGCGCCAAGCGATGGATTGGAAGGACTAGCGCGCCGCTTCCCGCCGGACTGCGCCGCACGACAGAACTGCCTCGCCGCAAATCAAATCTCGCCTCGCAATCTGCGACAAATCACCCCGACGGGCAACTCACCAAAACCTGTCAATCCTGCGATAAGAAAATATTCCGCTTGGCGTTTGACCCAACTCAGATGTTCAATATGCGCGTCTCACCCGACACGAGGGGCAGATCGCGGTCGTCACGAACGTGGTGTGGGATGCGGTGGACGCTGAGTGTGCAGTTGACGAACGCGCATGAGGTGGACGGTGAAGTCGTGTGGTCCTGACGCCCTAGTGGCAGGTGTCTTCTCGCATTGCGCGATGCGCGTGCGGGGGCGGTGACAAAAAAGTCTGGTCTCGCCGGGGAGAGCACGAAGTAAGCCGCACAACCATCGCGCAGGGAAGGCCGGGATGTTCCCGGTTACACCTGTGGTCCTACCCCCGAGCTCTCTACCCATTTGCTCGGGGCCCATGGGTGCGATCGGCACCCGGTCTTCCCTGCGCCCTCTGTGAGAGGAGGGTGAAACCAATAGCAAGGCTCGGACGATGATCGTCGCGAGAACGCGTTGTCATATCTGACGCTGTTTGACACCGTTGAACCGAACTGCGCGCTGTTTGTCCGGCGCGGCCAGGGCGTTCCCCCGCTGCTCGAACGGCGCCCGTACGATGCGAACAATCTTCACTGCCTCATCCTCGATCTGACGTTCGGGCCTATGCCGGCAGAAGACCCGCGGCGCGATAGTTGTCGATCGTCGAGTCGTAGAGCGAAATATCCGACCGGCTTCTGGCGATGAGCTGCGCGCCGGCGACGGCGGCGAAGATGGCGCGGGCCCGCTGTTCGCTCTTTCTCGAACTGACCAGGCTAGCCGCCACCAACAGCTTGCCCAGCCACGCCACGTTGACGTCGGCAAAGGTCTGGACCTCCTTCTTCACTGCGTCCGGCAGGTGGTCGACTTCCGCGGACATGAAGCTGCAGAGGCACATGCGGTTGTTGCTCTCGAGCGCTTTGCGAAACACGTCGGGATATCGACGCAGGCAGCGCACAGGATCGGCCGTTTCTGCCAGCATCGCCTCGAGTTGGGCGGCAGTGTCCTCCCAGTAGCGCCGCGCGACGGCGACGCCGAGATCGGCCTTGCTCGGGAAATGGTGATAGATGCTGGCGGCCTTGATCCCGACTTCGTCCGCGAGATCGCGGAAATTCAAGCCGCCATAGCCGCGCGCCTGCGCGGTCCGCTTTGCTGCCGCCAGGATGGCCTCCCGAGAGCTCGAACTCACTTCGTCGCCTCACTGCTTCGTTATCTACCAAGTGACAGATAGGCGTTGACCGGCCGGATTTGAAGGCTAGCTTGAGCCTACCAAGTGACAGGTAGACAGGAGTCATGATGAAGATTTACGATTGGCCAACTGGCCCATATCCGGCCCGCGTTCGCATCGCTTTGGCCGAGAAGAACCTGCGGTCGCAAGTGGAGTTCGTATTGGTCGATCTCTACAAGGGCGAGCACAAGAAGCCCGAATTCCTCGCCAAGAACTACTCCGGCACCCTGCCGGTGCTCGAACTCGACGACGGGACCTTCATTGGCGAGTGCACGGCCATCACCGAGTACCTTGACGCGCTCGATGGCGCGCCGACGCTGACCGGCAGGACGCCGCGCGAAAAGGGCGTGATCCACATGATGAGCAAGCGCGCCGAACTGGAACTGCTCGATGCCATCAGTGTGTATTTCCACCACGCCACGCCGGGTCTTGGGCCTCATGTCGAGATCTATCAGAACCCCGAATGGGGATTCCGCCAGCGCGACAAGGCCCTCAGGGGGATGCACTACTTTGACGGCATTCTGAAACGACAGCCGTTCGTCGCCGGGGACGTATTCACGATGGCCGATATCACCGTCATAGGCGGCTTGATATTCGCGGGGCTGGTGAAGGTGCCGGTGCCGATGGAGTGCGGGGCTCTTTTGGCATGGTATACGGCGATGCAGGAGCGTCCCAGCGTCAAGAACCGGACAACGATGTCCGAGCCGATCGAGGCATCTTGATCGAGATCGCAGTTGCGAACACCGCCCTCGTGAGTCTTACGCGAGGGCGGATCGCCGAGATCGCAAGCGTAGCCCGGATGAGCCAACGGGTCGCGCGAACGCGCGCCCGATGACAGGCTCCGCGACATCCGGGGTTTTCCGATCGGCGCTCCGCGTCTTGTCCCGCATGTCGCTCCGCTCATGCGGGCTACGCGTCGCAAATCCGTTACTGCTCCTTCTTGAACAAATCCTGGAAGATGAGCGGGCCCCAAGTGCGGCCGCGTGCGTGCACCAGCGCGCCACCCTCGTTGAGCTTTCCCAGCGTGACGGGTGCGAACCCGAGTTGCTTCGCAAGGGCTGCCACGGGAGCGGTCGCGTCCTCGTCGTCACCAGACAGAAAGACCACCCGGTGGCCGCCCTCGACGATCGGATCGGCAGCCAGCTTGGCCGCAACCAGGTGATTGAACCCTTTGACGAGCTTGGCGCCGGTGAACGCCTTCGCGACGAAGGCGGAGGACGGGAGGCCGTCCAGTTCTTCAGGGACTGGAAACGCGTTCATCGCATCGATGACCGTCTTGCCTTTCCAGCTCGGCAGGGCCTTCGCAACCTCGCGATGCTCCCCGAACGGGACCGCCAGGATGATAGTGTCGGCCTCGAGTGCTTCCCGCAACGACTTGGCGACGACCGTGGGTCCAATCGCCCGAGCTTGCGGCGTCAACGCCTCGGGCGGCCGGCGGCTCGCGACGGCCACCTCGATGTTCTGACGGGCGAAGGCGTGGGCGAGGGCCTGGCCTATCTTACCGAATCCTACAATCGCATAGCTCATGATACTTCTCCGATCCGTGTTGATATTGATTCCCCGGCCGTTCAGATCGCCGAGAAGCCGCCGTCGACAGACAACTCCACCCCGTTCACGAAGCTCGAATCGTCTGAAGCAAGAAACAGCGCGGCCGCCGCAATTTCCTCGGGACGACCCATCTTTCCCCGCGGGATCAGGGATTCGAACATCCGCTTCGCCTCCTCGGTGAGGACCTGGTCCTGCATCGGTGTGGCGATCGGCCCCGGGCTCAGCACGTTCACCCGGATATTCCTGCCCTTCAGTTCGTTGAGCCACGTGCGTGCGAATGAGCGCAACGCCGCCTTGCTCGCCGCATACACGCCGTAACCAGGAAAGCCTTTCACCGACGCAACCGACCCGGTCATGAAGATCGATCCGCCATCGTTGAACAGCGGCAACGCCTTCTGAACCGTAAACAGCGTGCCGCGCGTATTCAGGTCGAAGGTCGCATCGAAATGCCGCTCGGTAATCTCGCCGAGTGGGATGGCTTCGCCGATGCCGGCGCTCGCGTACAGGACGTCGATCTTGCCCTTTTCCCGCCTGACTGTATCGAACAGGCGGTCGAGGTCGTCGAGATTGGCCGCGTCGCCGCGCACGCCGGTCACGTTGCGGCCGATCAGCCTGACGGCCTCGTCGAGCGCTTCCTGCCTTCGGCCGGTGATGAAAACATAGGCGCCTTCTTCAACGAACCGCCGGGCGCTCGCCAGCGCCATGCCGCTCGATCCGCCCGTGATGACTGCAACCTTACCCTCAAGCTTTCCCATGACTTCTCCTTTCGTCGTGTCGGACAGCGTCTCTGGTACCATTTGCGAGATGGCCCCCGAGAACCTCGACGTAGCTCCGCCGGCGTCAGGCGTTGAGTGCGGAAGCGTGCACATCGGTGGTGCGAAATCGATCCGGCTGGACGACTGACGTCAGCCGCGACGATCGCTGTCCGCCGTTCGGAATTGGGCTGCGCTTGTCGGCATGGCTATTCGGCTTGGGCTATGATGATCGCCCGTGCTACCCACAGACGAGACGCTGTCCGACGTATTGGACACGGGCTTTGAAAGGCGCACCCCAGCGGTGCCGGATTGCACCATGATCGACTGGGATGACGTTCGCTACTTTCTTGCCGTCGCGCGCGGAGGGTCGGTGCGGGCTGCCGCCGAGCGCCTCGGGGTGAACCACTCGACCGTGCTGCGACGCGTCGCCCAACTGGAGGAACGGCTGGGAGCGCAGATGTTCGAGAAGCTGCCTTCGGGCTACCGCCTGACGGCTGCGGGGGAGGAGGTCCTCGAGCTCGCGGAACAGATGGAAGCGTCGTCGCACCAGCTGGAGACGCGCGTCTTCGGCCGCGACCAGGGCGTGCGCGGGCGTCTGCGGGTGACGCTGGCACCGCCCCTCGCGACACACCTGCTCATGCCGGACTTCGCCGATTTCGCGCGTCTGCATCCGGACATCGAAATGGAAATCTTGTCATCCGGCGAGCTGGCAAATCTGACCAACCGGGAGGCCGACGTCGCGATCCGCGTCGTCTACGACCGAAAAACCCTGCCGCTCAATCTTCACGGCCTGAAGGGACCGGAGCTGTTCGGAGGCATCTACATATCACGCGATCGACTGGCCGCGTGGCGTGCGGGCGCGCCTGATCCCATCCGGTGGATCGTCATCAGCATTCACGGAATCCCGGACTGGGCCCACGAGGGCGAGGTTCGCGCCGCCGAGGTTCCGTTCAGGGCCACAGATGCCGAGGCGCAGATCGTCGCGGTGCGGCAGGGGCTCGGGATGACGACGCTGCCGTGCTTCGTCGGAGATGCCGACCCCCTGCTCGTGAGGGTGCCGGGCACCGACCTGCACATGTACGGGACGCTCTGGCTTCTCACACAGGGGGAGACACGCAAGACGAAGCGCGTGCGGCTCTTCACCGAGTTCGTATCCCGCAGGCTCATCGCCTACGCGCCGCTTCTCGCCGGACTGTCCGTATCGCGCGACTGACGCGCGGCGGGAGTCAAGACGAAGAAACGTTCTGCAACGACAAATCAACTCATTGGGCGCAATGAGAACGATCGAGCAAGCGTAGCCCGGATGAGCGAAGCGATATCCGGGGCATTGCTATCCGCGAGTCGCGTGGTGTCCCGCATATCGCTGCGCTCATGCGGGCTACTCGCGGTTTCAGCGTCGCGATGGCGCACCGCGCCGGTCAAGCGGCTAGGAGACCACCCGACCGATCGATCCACGCGGCGCGATCAATATGGACCGGGCTCGCAGGGGACGTTGTTGCCGGTCCAGGGCGCGGTGGCGAATGAGCCGACGCGCGGCGCCGGGATGCAGGCGCGACCGTCGACATAGACGGGCTCGGTCGGCGCGGCGGCGCTCGCCTCCGCGACGTGGCGGGACACGGCGTGGGTCTCACGTGCCATTGCCGGCGACGCGATCATGGCGACCGCGATCAAAGCAGCCGACAGGAGTTTGACGTTCGTCATGGAGTTTCTCCGTTTTGTTTATGGGACCAAGGAGTCTGGCCTCGTCAGATATTTGTGCGCAGCAACGGCGAACTTAAATGCAATCATCACTCACGCCGGCTCAACGCTGCGTGAGCAATGCGATCCTCGCCGTTGTGTCGCGCGATGCAGACCATCACTGACAGGCCGTATGAACGAAGCGTAATCCGTCACGTCTTCGGGTGATGATCGTGAGGGCGCGTTACGTCCGCGTTGGCACTCCTACGGGTTCAGCGAGCGTAGCCCGGATGAGCCAACGGGTCGCGCGAACGCGCGCCCGATGACAGGCTCCGCGATATCCGGGGCGTGTCGTGGCGTCCCGCATATCGCTGCGCTCATGCGGGCTACCTGCTGACGAACCCGTCCTGCGTGCCCAGGAACTTTCGGACGCAAACGCCGCACAAAACTCCGTCACGGCTCGAGCTCGGCTTGGACGTCGCCGAGCAGCGCCATGCCGCCGAGCCGGCCGAGTTCGTCCGAACATTTTGCGCTCTTGCCGTAGCAGCAGAACGCGACCGTGACGCGCTCTGAAAGCGGTCCGATGCAGGGCAGGCCGCTGTCGCCGAAGGTGGTCATGCAAGGCACGACGCGGCGTTCCTCGAAAGCGAGGTCGCGAATGCGGTCAAGGATCTGTCCTTGAAGCCGATCGGCGACTTCAATCGATCCGCCCGAGCGGAACCAGTCCTTGATATCAGCCTCGCTATCGAGCGGAAGATCGACCGGATCGCCGCCGAGCTTCAGCCAGGTCTGGCCGTCCGGATAGCGGATCGGCGGCAGGATGTAGGGATTGTCGCCCTTGGGCCCGAGACAACGCATCGACGGCATTCCGGCCAGGCGTTGAATCTCCGCCGCACCAAGTCGGAATAGCGCCGCGGTTCGGCCATAGACCGTAAAACCCAGCCAGCGGCCGAGCAGCGATTGGGTGTGCCCGCCCGCCGCAACCAGAACGCGCTCGGCCTCGACGCTGCCCGATCGCGTCCGGATCGTCACGCCGGAGCCGTTTTCCGAAATCCCCAGCGCGGGTTCGTCGATGATCCGGGCGCCGGCGCGCTCCGCCGCGATCGTCTGCGCGCGGACCAGGCGGCGCGGGCTGATGTATCCGGCATTGCGCGGCTCGAAATAACCCTGCATTCCGGCCGTCGATTTCAGAAACGGAAAGCGCTCCGCGAGCCCCGCATCATGATAGGCTTCACACCGGATCCCGTCTTCGGCGCAGATCCTGCCGATCGAAGCAACATCGGTGGTTTCGCTGTGGCCAATGTGAAGCGCACCGGCTTCCCTATAGAACTCCACGCCGCTCTCCGCTGAAATCTCGCCGTAGCGTGAAATCGCAGCGCGGTTCGCTTGCCGCCAGAACGGCCCCGGATCGTAACTCCGCGTGATGCGGCCCTCGTCATAGTGGCTGCCGAACACGCCGCCATGGCGCGAAAAATCCGCCGGCTCATCGGGCCCGATCAGCGCAACATCGTGGCCCATCTTGCTCAGATGCCGCGCAGCCGCCGACCCGATCAGGCCACGTCCGATCACCGCAAGTTTGATCGCTTGATTGGTGCTCACGAATAGGTCCTGTGCTCTGCCTGCGTCAGTGGTGTGAAATCGACCATGTCATTTCCGATGCTCTGGCAGCAAGCATAATCCGGCCGAGCGCGCAGCTGGACTGGCGAAGCGTGATCCGCCACATCTTGAAGCCAAGCGCGAGGTGGCGGGTTGCGTGTCGCTAATCCGCCCTGCGATATCAGCCAGACTTTTCGCAACTGCCGCGACGCCGGCATAAGCCCGCGTCTGATGACGCTGCTTTCAGCACGAACGTTCCACCGCCCCAACTTGAAACAAACAGTCACGGTGATTTCACTCGCGCTGAACGACGTTATATGAGATGCTGCAACCAAAGGTCAACATCGTGCATCTTCATCGGCAGGAGGGCGAAATGAGCGACCAGATGATCGAAGCGACGACAAGTCCCGCACAGATCGTTCAGCAGGCGGCCAAAAAATATCTGGGCATCAGCAATGCCCCTGGCTGCTGCATCGCGGTCTATGACGAAAAGTCGTTCGGCACCAAGGGCTACGTCTACCCCAAGGGACTGTCAGGCGTGGCCGGCTCTTCGCCCGCGCCATTCAGTGTCACGACCGACACGGTGTTCGAGATCGGATCGGTGACCAAGGTGTTCACCAGCACATTGCTGGCGGTGGCGGTGAAGGCGGGTGGGCCCTCTCTTGACGACACCATCGGCCCTTATCTGAACCTCTTCAGCGCGAACGCGGTGGGCACGCCGGTGCTGGACGCCATCCAGCTCGTGCAATTCGCCACCCATACCTCCGGCATGCCGGAGCAGCCGGGGGACGGCTTGACTGGCTACAGCGAGCAGCTGTTTGCGGACGAGCCGCCCTCCAGTGAACTCATCAACTGGTGGAATCAATATGATACGCCGCCGCAGGGCTGCTGGCAGTATTCCAATATCGGCTTCGTGACCCTGGGCTTTGCGGTCACGCAGATGTTTGCGAAAGACCAGGGCCATAACTACAACGAGATCCTGGCCGAATACGTCACCGGTCCGCTCGGCATGAAGCAAACGGGAGCCGTCGTCAATTCATCATGGAAGATCGCGCAGGGATGTATCGGGCATTGGAGCAAGAGCTCTGAGCCGCCATACCAGATCGTTTTCGACCGCAACACGCCGACCGACGGCACAGCCTTTGATCTGAAAACCACCGGTGACGATATGATCAGGTTTCTCGCGGCGCAGATCGCGGCCCCGAACGGGGTGCTCGGGTCGCAAATCGCGCTCACGCAGCAGAACCAGGGGACATTCCCCGTTTGCGGGGAGAAGACCAGCGTCACCATGGGCCTCGCCTGGCAGATCACCACGGACACGCAGGGCCATACCGTTTTCACAAAGAACGGCGCGACGAGCAGGGGCGGATTCGAAGCGATCGTGATCGTCGTGCCGGAATTGCAATGTGGTGTCGCGGTGCTGAGCAACCAGTATTTCGATGCGTCGGGCGTGCACCCCGCTGGGATCGCACCCGGCCGCACCGCACTGGAGATTATTTCGCAGCTTCATCCAGGATTCGAACTGACCGAACCGCTGCCAGAACACGATCCATTCGACTAGCAAACCTGGCCGGGCAGGCGCAGCGATGTCCGGCGGCTTTGCGATCTGCGCGAGGGCCTGTCCCTGATGTCGCCAACGTCAGCCGGTCGGTCGCTTACCCGTGTTGACCGCCAGCTGAGCCTCGAAAGCACGCTGGTAAGCCGGCCGGGCCTCGCCCCGGGCGACATAGGCGGACAGACTCGGATATTCGTCGAGAATGCCCGATGCTCTCAGCCTGAGCAGCACCGATACCATCATCAGGTCGCCCGCACTGAACGCGCCGTCGAGCCAGTCGGCGTCGCCGAGGCGGGGGGAGAGTTGTTTCAGCCGCTCGCGGATGCGATCCATGACCAGAGGCAGGCGCTCTTTGGTCCAGGGCTTGTCGCTCTCCAGAATCCTGGCGGTCATGAGTTCAAGGATCGGCGGTTCCACCGTGTTGACCGCGGCAAACATCCAGGTGATTGCGCGGGCGCGGGCATTGGCATCGCCCGGCAGCAGGCCGGCATGACGTTCGGCAATATGCAGCACGATCGAGCCTGTCTCGAACAGCGCGAGATCACCTTCCTCATAGGTCGGAATCTGGCCGAAGGGATGCAGCGCCAGATGCGCCGGCTGCTTCATCGCCTGGAACGAAACCAGGCGAACCTCGTAAGGTTGGCCGACTTCCTCGAGCGCCCAGCGAACGCGGGTATCGCGCGCCAGTCCCTTGCCGCCATCGGGCGAGCGTTCGAAGGCGGTAATGATGGGGGTCATCGCTTCTCTCCATGTCTTTGCGTCCCGAGGACGAGCGGGCGGCACGCGCCCCGACAGCCGATCCTGGAATCTTTTGGCCAAGCGTAGCCCGGATGATGCGAAGCGAAATCCGGGACCGGTCCTGCCAAAGGGGAGAACCCCGGATTTCGCTGCGCTCCATCCGGGCTACAGGCTCGCGCATGCGTGTCACGCAGTCGAGTTGCCTCGACGCAAATCAAATCCCTTCGCGCCACCTGCGACAAATCACCCCGACGGGTAAATCAGCAAAACGTTGTCCATCCCGCGATAAGAAAATATTCCGCTTGGCGTTTGACTGGTCATTGTTGAGCGATGCCAGAACGACGAGTCCTGTTCCCAACCCCGGCCGCGGCGTATGGGTCCCTGCTTTCGCAGGGACGGCAGCGTGCTTGCGGAAGGGTTGCGGCCACCGCATCGCGCGGCCGGACCGGACAGGAATCTTGATCGTGATGGCGGTGTGCGGTTTCTCCAACCACCCTATGCAAAAAAAGAAAGACTGCCGTGACCGGGGTCGTGACATGCCTGTGGTTCGAGCAGCGTCAGGCGCACGGCTGCGGAGTTTGCGCCGCAGCCGTTCCTGGTAGCGGTGTCCGCGGGGCATGTCTTCGCTGACCCTCGCTACGAGTTGCAGAACAAAGTCGGGTGAATGATGGGCAATCAAGGCCGCGGGTTGCGACGAATGCGATTGCTTCGTCAGATCAAGCAAAGCCACCTCGCTGAATTGATGGGTGTGGATCAGGCGACCGTGTCGCGCTGGGAGCGCGGCATTCTCGATCTGTCTGAAAGCCAGTGGATCTCGGCGCGCCGATTGCTCATGGGTCCGTTCGAGCCGGCCCAGGATGCCGCCCTGAAGCGTCTGGTCGAATCCTCGACGCGCAAGGTCCATCTGGTTTGCGACCTGACGCATCGGTTGCTTGCCGCGTCGGCGCCCAGGCAGGCCGAATGGCGAACCGGCTTGTCCGAATTCCTGGGCAAATCGCTACGTGGCTATGCCTCGCCGGAAATCCTCGCGGCTGACACCGCCCTCAATGATCTCGGCTGGTATGACGGGCAGCTGAGCTCGCTCGAGGTCAATACGGGTCCGAACTCCGATGCGGACCTCGTGATCCTTCCGGGGCGCATGCTGTGGGAGCGCCTCATGCTCGCCGACGGTGCCCCCGCACGGCTGGTCACCACCATTGCCTGAAGCTCGGGGAGGCTGCCTCAGCCGGATAACGCTCGCATATTTTATGCGTGGCGACCTTTCGACAAAGGCTGCTAGGTCGGGCTCGTATGGCAGATGAGCTTGGCAAGCGCATCCGTTTGGATGCGCGTGAAAAGACTCTGAAGTGGAACACGCCCGAGCCCAGAGATCGCGTTCAATGAATTCCGTTCCGTTGTTTGACATCAAGGCCGTTCCGAAGGCCGAGCTTCACGTGCATGTCGAGGGAACGCTGGAGCCGGGCATGCTGCTCGATTTTGCCCGCCGGAACGACGTGGCGATTCCGTACCGCTCGATGACCGACGTCCTCTCGGCGTATCGCTTCTCCGATCTCCAGTCATTTCTGAAAATCTACTGGGCCGGCCTGACCGTGCTTCGGACGGAGCGCGACTTCTATGAGCTGACGCGCGCGTACCTGACCCGCGCGCGGGAAGACAATGTCGTTCATGCGGAAATCTACGTCACCCCGGCCGACCATACCGAGCGCGGCGTGCCGTTCGATGCTGTCATGGACGGCATCAGCGCCGCTTATGCAGACGCGCGATGCGATATCACCGGAGGCATGATCCTGTGCGTTCGCCGGCATAAGCCTGTTGAAGAAGCTTTCGCCGCGATCGAGGCGGCGGGCCGCTGGCGCGACGGCGTGCTGGGCCTCGGACTCGGTGGACCGGAAAAAGGCTACCCGCCCAGGCCCTTCGACGAGGTCTTCGCCCGCGCCCGCGCGCTTGGCTGGAAGACGACCGCACATGCCGGTGAGGAAGGGCCGCCGGATTATGTGACCGAAGCGATCGACAGGCTGGGCGTCGACCGCATCGATCACGGCGTCCAGTGCGAGGCCGATCCGGCACTGATGCGGCGCCTTGCCGACGAGGGGACGCCGCTCACGGTATGCCCGCTGTCGAATGTGGCGCTGCGGATCTTCCCCGATCTCCAACGTCACAATCTGCGCCGGCTGCTCCACGCCGGCCTCTGCGTCACGATCAACTCCGACGACCCGGCGTATTTCGGAGGTCACGTCAACGAGAACTTCGTCCGCACGGCAGCGGCGTTGGGCCTGACTGCCGAGGAGCAATTAAGCCTCGCCGACAACAGCCTCAAGGCTGCGTTCATGGATGAAGCGCGGCGTCAGGACTATCGGCGCGTCATCAGGGATATGGCCGCTCGTCCACGCCGGTCACCTGCATGACGACTGACCGTTCCAGTCCCGGGCTAAGCGTCTGGCTCGCCGTCATCGTGCTCGGCGTTGCTTCGTTCACGATGGTCACGACCGAGTTCGCGCCGGTCGGGCTGTTGTCCCAGATCGCCCACGATCTTGGTCGAGACCAAGCCGCCGTCGGGCTCACGGTCACGCTCTATGCCTGGATCGGCGCTGCCAGCGGCCTGTTGTCCGCGGTTCTGCTACAACGTTTTCCCCGCAAGCCGCTGCTCGTTGTTCTGATGCTGGTACTGTCCGCGAGCAATCTTGCGGCGATGGTTTCCGACAGTTTCACGGGGTTGTTGCTGGCGCGGGCGGTCGGTGCCGTCGTTCACGGCTTCTTCTGGGCGATGGCGGCCGCGATCGCAACGCAGATTGCACCGTCTCATCGCATGGGTGTTGCGACAGCGATCGTGTTCGGCGGAATCTCGATGGCAACCGTCATCGGCGTGCCGCTCGTCAACCTCATCGGACAGAACAGCGGATGGCGCGCGGCATTCGGCGTGATCGGCGGCGTCGGATTGTGCACGTCCGTCCTGATGGTCGGGGTTCTTCCGCGGCTCCGAGCCGGATCGCCGGCGGGATGGCAAGCGCTGGCCGCGGTGGTTCGCCGACAGGACCTGCGCAGAATCTATTCCGTAACGGCGTTGATGGCGGCGGCGAATTTCGCAGCCTACACCTTCATCGAACCCTTCCTCGGCGAGATCGCGGATGTGCCGCCCTTCATGATCGGCGTGATGCTGTTCGGTTTTGGCGGAGCAGGATTTGTCGGCAACATCCTGACCGGTGTCCTGATCGATCGCTTCATGACATCCGTCATCACGTGGGGACTGCTTGCCCTCGCGGGCGCGCTCGTTGGGCTTGGATGGTTTGGCCCGCAACTCGGGACCGGCACGGTCGTTGCCTTGCTCGTCGTCTGGGGCGCCGCCGTCGCGGCGCTGTTCGCGGGCCTCCAGACCTGGATCTTGCGTGCGGCCGGTTCCATGGCAATGTCCGCGGCCGCGATCCACTCGGCCGTCATCAATTCGGCGATTGGCGTCGGAACCATTCTTGGTGCCCGGATGCTGAATCTCTCGGATCTATCCGGAGTGATGCTGATGGCGGGAGTGATCGTCATCGTGCCGCTCCTGATCATGCGCGTGAGCCGAAGTGGCGAAACATGATCCGCGATGGCGAAACAGTTTGTGGAACGATAACCTGCGCCGCGTCGAACCAGGACCATAATCACGCATTATGACCGCTTCACCCCGCTCGATCATCCCTGCAAGGAGACTGCCATGACTGATCTCGTCACATGCCTCTGGTTCGATCAGGGCCGGGCGCGCGAAGCCGCCGAGTTTTATGCCGCGACGTTTCCCGACAGCCATGTCGGCGCAGGCCATCAATCGCCGATACCGGGCATCGGGCAGGGCGAGGAGCTGACGGTCGAGTTCAGCGTGCTGGGCCGCCGCTTCGTGGGGCTGAACGGAGGCTCCAACTACACGCCGAACGAGGCGGTCAGTTTCATGGTGCTCACCGACAGCCAGGAGGAGACCGACCGCTACTGGAATGCGGTCACTTCTAGCGGCGGCAAGGAATTGCCATGCGGCTGGTGCCGGGATCGCTGGGGCTTTGCCTGGCAGATCACGCCGCGGCGGCTGCTCGAGCTCGTCAACAGCGCCGACCGCGCCGCCGGCAAGCGCGCGATGGAGGCGATGTTGACGATGAAGAACATCGACATCGCCGCGATCGAGCGCGCGGCGGCGGGGTAATCCGCGTGCCGGAATGATCTGGCCCGGGCTCGATAGTCAGGTGTCCGATCGAGCTGGTATCTGCGGCGCGCGGCCATTCGCGTTGCGGCGTGTGCTCGCCGCGACGGTCACCCCGGCGCAAACGCGGGATGTGCGTGGTGCTGTCGCGTGATACGAAATTCGCATTCGCAGCTCTGGAGCCAGCCTTGATGTCCGTCGCAGCCGCCGCCGCCAATCAACAGCAAAATCTCACCGCCGCCGAATCCGATCCGCAAACGCTTGGCTGGATGCAGGGCTTTCCGCCGCCGCAGGACAGGACCATCACCTTCCAGAACGGCTCGTTCCGCAGCTTCCCCGAATTGCGCTGGGCCTGGAGCAACATCCGCCAGCTGGTTCCGACCGTGAATGTCTGGCGCGGGGCAGGGCCGGCGTCGGTGCTGCCGCGCGAAGACCATGATATCGGCGCGTCGGCATCGGTGACGATGGACGGCCGCCCGATGACCTTCGCGCGCATGCTCGATGAGACCTATGCCGACGGCATCGCCGTGCTGCACCGGGGCAAGCTGATCTACGAGCGCTATTTCGGCGCCTTGAGGCCGCACAAGCCGCACATCGCGATGTCGGTGACGAAATCGTTCACCGGCACGCTCGCCGGCATCCTGATCGCGGAGGGCAAGATCGATCCGCAGGCCCCGATCACCGATTATGTGCCGGAGCTGAAGGCAAGTGCATTCGGCGATGCCCGCGTGCACGAGGCGATGGATATGACCACCGGCCTCAAATACACCGAGGTTTATACCGACAAGAATTCCGACGTGTGGGGGCTGCGGCGCGCCAACGGCATGGCGCCGATCGAGCCGGGCTATGAGGGCGCGACCAATATCTTCGACTTCCTCTGCGCGCAGCAGAAGCAGGGCGAGCACGGCAAGGCATTCGCCTACAAGACCGTCAACACCGACGTGCTGGCCTGGATCTGCCGCCGTGCCAGCGGCATGACCTTGTCGGATTTGCTCTCCGAGCGGATCTGGGCGCCGATGGGTGCCGAGGAGGATGCGCATTATCACGTCGATCGCATCGGCACCGAAAGCGGCGGCGGCGGATTGTCGACGACGCTGCGCGACCTTGCCCGGTTCGGCGAGACGATCCGCAATCACGGCCGCTTCAACGGCCGCCAGATCGTGCCGTCTCAAGTGGTCGAGGACATCGCGCGCGGCGGCGATCCCGAGAAATTCAAGCCTGCCGGCTACACCACGCTGCCAGGGGCGTCCTACCGCAATCAATGGTGGGTGACGCACAATGCGCACGGCGCCTTCATGGCGCGCGGCGTTTATGGCCAGGGCCTCTATATCGATCCGAAAGCCGAGATGGTGATCGCGCGCTACGCCTCGCACCCGGCTGCCGGCAACGCCGCGAACGATCCCGTGACGCTGCCGGCCTACATCGCGCTGGCGAAGGATCTGATGGCGGGAGGGTAGGACGAAGACAGGTTGGTTCGCTTGCGCAAGACGCGTAGCCCGGATGAGCGCAGCGATATCCGGGGCTTTTCCGTCTGCTGATCGCGGCTTGTCCCCCATGTCGCTTCGCTCATGCGGGCGACGATCACGTCCGCGAGATTTTGTCGTATCGCTTGATCAGGCGCTCCCGCTTGATGCGGGACAACCGCCTGATCCAGAACATGCCGTCGAGCTGATCGATCTCGTGCTGATGGCACACGGCGCGCAGGCCGTCGGCTTCTTCGGTCTGCATGTTGCCGTCGAGATCCTGATAGCGGATGCGGACGCGGGCGTGGCGCTCGACCTCGTCATTGACCCCGGGCATCGAGACGCTGCCCTCCTTGTGCAGGATCATCTCGGGCGAGGTCCGGATGATCTCCGGATTGACATAGGTCCGGGGCCCTTCGCGGGCATCGAGCTCGAGCACCACGACGCGCAGGGACACACCGATATGCGGCGCGGTGATGCCGATGCCCGGCGCCGCATGCATGGTGTCGAGCAGGTCCCGCGCCAGTTCGCGCAGCGCCTCGTCGAACATGGTCACCGGATCGGCCGGCAGCGCAAGGCGCGGATCGGGATAGCGCACGATGGGGTGAATGGTCATGCCCGTGTTCTTAGGCCAGCGCATCGCGCCGGACAACATGCTGATGCCGGGCACCGCGTGCGGCGCGCCGTTCAGAGATGCTTTTCGAAGAACAGATCGGGGTAGGGGTCGTCATTGAAGCGCGGGATCTCGGTCCAGCCCGTTCTCCGATAAAGCTGGCCGGCTTCCGGCAGCGCGCTGTTGGTGTCGAGCCGCAACACCGCGATGCCGAGCTCGCGTGCGGCCTTTTCGGCTGCGTCCATCAGGCGGCGGCCAAGGCCGAGGCCGCGTGCGCCAGGTGCGACCCAGAGCCGCTTGATCTCCGCGAACGCGCTGCTGCTGCCCTTCAGCCCGACGCAGCCGATCGGCAGCCCATCCGACATCGCCACGATGAAGCTGCCGCGCGGGCGCACCATGTCCTTGGCCTCGGGGTCGCGCGACAGCTTGACGTCAAAGCCCGTCTCGAAGCGCCGTGCGAGCTCGGCGTAATATTCGCCGAGGCAGTAGCGCGCCTCGTCGCTGCGCGGATCCATCTCATCGAGGGCGGTGCCGTCGCGGCCGAGCGCCGAGGCGATCAGGTCCATCGCCGCCAGCAGCGCGTCGCGTTGGCTGTGGTGGGCGAGAAAGTCCTTGGCCTGCCGGTTGGAGATCGCCTCATAGGCGCTGAACTCGCGCTTGCCCGTCGCCGTCAGCCGTGCGATGCGGCGGCGCGCATCGTCGCCATGCGCCGTGGTCTCGATCAGTCCCTCGTCCTCGAGGCTGCGCAGCAGGCGGCTCATCAGGCCGGAATCGAGGCCGAGATAATCCCTGATCTCGCCGACATCGGCGCGGCCATGCCCGATCGCGTTCAGCACGCGCGCCGCGCCGAGCGGCCGGCCGCGCCCGAGGAACGAGGTGTCGAGCGCGCCGACGGCGGAGGTCACGGCACGGTTGAAGCGGCGGACGCGGGAAACGGGGTCGAGCATATATCTGACTTTAGTCAGATATCGTCGCCACGTCAATTGGCCGGCGATCCGGACCGAATGAAGCTTAGCGCCTAAGTGCTGCGATAGGCGACGCGGATTAGCCTGGGACGCAGCGGAACGAAATCGCCGCTGCGTCGTCTCGTGTCGTTTCTGCGGTCACGCCGCGGCCATCTTGGCCTTGATCACGTGCGGATCGACGAAACCGCCAAAGCCGACCGCGATCCGGTTCCAGCCGTTGATGATGTTGATCAGCAAGGTCACCTTGACCTGCTCCTCCGGCGTGAAATGCGCCTTCAGCGTCTCGTAGGCCGCGACATGGGTATGCTGCTCGCAGATCCGCGTCAGGGCCTCGGTCCAGCCGAGCGCGGCGCGCTCGCGGTCGGTGTAGCAGGGCGCTTCGCGCCAGGCCGACAGCAGGTAGATGCGCTGCTCGGTCTCACCCTCATCGCGGGCGAACGTCGTGTGCAAATTGATGCAATTGGCGCAGCCGTTGATCTCCGAGGCGCGGATCTTCACGAGCTCGGCGAGCTTCGGCTCGAGGGTGGAGGTGATCGCAAGCGACGCGTCGAACCAGATCTTCATGATCTTGGGGGCGGCGGCGAGCGGATCAAGTCTGACAGTCATGGTCGGTTTCCCTGGTTTGGTTGACGACATCATGACGAACGAGGAACGGCGAATGTGACATGCCGGCGCGATATTTTTTATCTGCCACGGCAGGGGCGGCTCTTACAGGAAGCCGGCGATCGGGCGGATGGTCTCGTCGGCCAGCGTTCTGACCTCCTTGGCGGGAAGGCCGACGGGCGCGCGCGGTCTTGCTGCGCGCTGTTGCGAATGGAATGACGCGATGATCGCGATCATCAGCGGCGCTACCGGGGCGCGAGATCGCTCGCCGCTTGCCGGAGTTCTTGCAGCAGCTCTGTTTCCCATTGCGAAGGATCCGTCAGGAACCGCGCGAGATTGTCGAAACAATAATATCCGAACTCCGACCTTGATCGGGCGGCGGACGTTGCGGCTGCACGCGCCAGCAATCGCGCGGCATACTGCTGCGGCGTCATCAGGCTCGCCGCGTGCTCGGCCATCTTCGCCATGCGCCAAAGCACCGAGTGGTCGATGGCATTGCCGAGGTCGCTGAAATAGAATCGTTCCGCGAGCTCCAGGCGAGCGCTCGCGCTGCCAGCGTTCTCCAGCATCAGCGGAGCGATCTTCTCGAAGAAGAAGTTCTCGTGATCGGTATCGACCAGCCCGTAGTAGCGCAGCAGAACCTCGTTGCTCGACTTGTCGAGACGCGCGAGACACCACGCGGCGTAGCCGAACAGTGCGGTCGGGATGTCGTCTCCGTAAGGGTCGTACCAGGCGTTGGTGTGCGGTCCGATGTGTGCGCACACCGTATCGATCAGCCTTCGGATCGCAGGCGCGGCGCCGGGGCAATGCCTGGCGACATGGGTGAAGAACTTCTTCTCGTTGAGCCGCTTGCCGTCGCAACGGAACACCGCCTGCAGGTGGTTGTCGTGCGG
Source organism: Bradyrhizobium ferriligni (assembly GCF_056837965.1). Lineage (NCBI taxonomy): Bacteria > Pseudomonadati > Pseudomonadota > Alphaproteobacteria > Hyphomicrobiales > Nitrobacteraceae > Bradyrhizobium > Bradyrhizobium ferriligni. Next base: position 45,943 of record NZ_JBXEJO010000045.1, on the reverse strand, counting down.
CCGCTCGTTGATATCGGGACCGATCTGCGCCGTCAGCGCATCGATGGCCGCGATACAGTCGGGCTCGCTCATCGAGGCGAGATCGACGGTGTAGGTGCTGTACCGCTTGGCGAGCGCCTCGGCCTTCTTGGCCCGCGCGGCATCCTCTTCTTGCGACTCGGGTGGAGCGGGCCTGAAATGATCCTCCTTTACGGGCACGACCCGGGCGCGGTGCACCGGATCGCCCGGCGCTCCGGAGACCGTCACCATCCCCTCCGTGAACCGCATATCGAGACGCCGGTCGTGCAGGGGCGTCGCCCTCGACCAGCCGCGGGCGCGCGCCAGCCAAGGACGGTCGTCCATCCCGAACCGCTCCAGCATGATCTTGGGCGAAACCGTCCCGTCCACACCGACGCAGGCGACGAACTCATGCCGCTTCAACCAGAAAGCCTGGCTATCGCCTTGCCAGCCGATCACGTCGCGCTCAGAGAGTTCGAAGTCGCGGAGATTGCTGCTGACATTGGCGTAGTGGCCGTTCGGATCCGGCCACAGATCGGGGTGCGATTTCGCGTTGATCTCGTTGGTCGTCAGCGAGGCCTCGCGATCGAGCAACTGCGACACCTTGCGGTAGATCTCGCCGCGTCGTGGCGGCAATCCCTGCTTCCGCCTGTCGAGGTCGAGCTGGGTCGTGTCGGGCAGCCCTTCCGCCTGCATCCACATCGGCGCGACGGAGTGCAGCCGCCGCAGCGGAAAGGCCTGCCAGATCTCGACGGCAAAGCTGAAATACTCCCGCTGCGCCGTGGTGTCTCTGCCCAGCAACCGGGAGACGAGCGAGCTTTCCTCGGTGATCATGGGAAGCCGGGAATTGTCGCCGCGCAGCCAATAGCGCCCGCACGGGCTCGAGCGGATCAGAAACGACTTGGCGCGCGATCCCTCGCAGCTCGACACCTCGTGATGGCCCGTCTGCGGATCGATGCGCAGCAGCAGTGCAACGATTCCATTGTCGTGCCGGAACGCCGAAACCAGAATTCGGCCATCCTGGTCCAGAACCGGCGGGCACAGCGAGTTGCCGCTCGGCATGCCCTGAACCGAGCGGACGATCGCCCTGCGCGCGAGGTCGATGACATGCAGGTCCGTCGCGCGCGGCGTGATAAAGCAGGAGATAGACGAACCGGCCATCCCTGCTCTGGAGAAATCCGTAGCTCAGATAGTCGTCGCGCGCGTCCTTTCCGTCGTGTCCGCGCGCCCAGGGCGTCTGCAGCCGATCGACGAGTCGGCGACGCGCGAGATCATAGAAGACGAATCCCGCGTCGGTGTTGAAGAACCACGCGATGCCATCCGGCAGCAGCCCGGCATTTCGCGCGAGCCGCTTGCCGAGGGCAGGACGCATGATCCAGTCATCCTGGCCGTCGACCTGGATTGCGTAGTACTCGGTGTTGCCGATTCTGCGGATGGAATTCACGATCGGGTAACCCTGCGAAGCCGCCCCGTGTCCCGAGGTGCCTCATTATGCGCGAGCCGGACAACATCCGATTAATGCGATCGGGAAACATGAGGTTGACCGGCCGGCGACCGCCGGCGCGGGACAACTTGCCGCATCCCTCTTGCTCTGCGCCGACAAGGCGGTTAGGCGCGCGCCAGCACCAGCACGTTGCCGGCAAGGATCGCGGCGGCGCCGGCGAGCACCGGCCAGCCGAGCGCAAGGTGCTCGAACAGCGCCGACAGCACGAGCGCGACGAGCGGCACCAGCGCGAGCGTATAGGCCGCGCGCCCGGGACCGAGCCGGCGCACCAGCTCGAAATAGAGCATGAAGGTGATGCAGGAGGCGGCAATCGCAAGATAGAGGAAGCTCGCCACGTAGGAGAGCGAGATGTCGGCGGCAAACGGCGTGCCGGTCGCGACGGCCCACAGCGCGCTCGCTGCGGCTCCGACGAACGCGCCCCAGCCGAGCACCGAGACGACGGGCAGTCCGGCGCGCTGGTTGCGCGCACCGACCGTTGTCCCGGCGCCGGTTGCGATGGCCGCGGTGAGCGCCCAGGCGAAACCCGCAAGCGGCGTGGCTCCGTGCGCGGCCGCGCCGGGCAGGAAGATGATCGCGAGGCCAAGAATGCCGCACAGCGCACCCCACACGAATCCGGAGGAGATCGGCACGCCGAGCACGGCGCGCGCGATCACGGCCGCGAACAGCGACGATGTCGACAGGACGAGCGCCGCAAGCCCGCTCGGCATTCGGGCGGTCGCCTCATAGAAGGCGATGAAGGCAATGGCGAAGAACAGCAGGCCCTGCAATGCGACCGCCGGTCGATCCTTTCGCGGGATCGCGAGCGGCACGCCGCGCAGCCGGCCGTAGCCGAGCAGGATGACGCCCGCGAGCATCATGCGCAGCGCGACCGACCACGGCGCGGGCGTTACGCCGGCCTGCATCGCCGTTGCCAGCGCGCCGCCGCCCCAGAGCAGCGCGGTCAGCGCGAACAGCAGGGCTGTCATGGCGCGCTGGCGTCATCGCGCAGTGCGCGCCAACCCTCGGCATCGATCCGCGCGCTTTCCCCCTCAAGCCGGGTGAGGGCGGAATCGAGCGTGGCGCGTTCGCTCTCCGACAGCCGCGCCAGCAGTCGCGTCTCGATCGCGCTGCCGAGTGCGGCGATCCGGTTGAACGCGGCCCGGCCGCTGCGGGTGATGCTGACGGCGGCGAAGCGCCGGTCGGACTTGCCGGGCCGCCGCACCGCAAAGCCGAGATCTGCGAGCTGGCCGATGCCGCGACTGACCGCAAACGGGTCGAGGGCGCAGGCGCGGCCGATCTCGGAGGCGTTGGCGGCGTCGCGCTCGGCGATGACGGCGAGGATACGCCAGCCGGCCTGGCTCAATCCGAACGTCTCGCCGTAGAAGCGCTCGAGCGGTCGGGCGACCTGCGCCGCGACCAGGAACAGGCGGTAGGGCAGCCAGGCACTGAGCTTCAGCCCATCGTCGGACGCAGGCGCAGTCTGTTTCATGGGGCGAGAGGCTCGCACACATAATTGCAAAGTGCAAGCATATCGCAATGTTGCGACCCGGATCGCATGCGTGAAAATCCCGACACACTTGTCACTCCCACTCACTGCTGCCGCGGCGCCAGATTGGGGCATGACCAACGGCGAACGGCGGGCGGCGATGGAACCGCGCTGAGGTCCCGGAGTTCGTCCAAATCGGAGATGGAGAGACCATCATGAATAAATCAGCTGAAAACGATCGCGGCGGACTGACGGCGATGCAGACACCGCCGGTGGTGTCGCGGGAGGCGTGGGAGGCGGCGCGCCTCGAGATGCTGGTGAAGGAAAAGGCCCAGCTGCGGGCACGCGACGCGCTTGCGGCGGAGCGGCGGCGAATGCCCTGGATGGCGGTCGAGAAGCCGTATGTCTTCGAAGGACCGAACGGCAAGGCGAGCCTGCTCGACCTGTTCGAGGGCCGCCGGCAGCTGATCATCTACCGCGCCTTCTTCGAGCCCGGCGTGTTCGGCTGGCCGGACCATGGCTGCCGCGGCTGTTCGCTCGGCGCCGATCAGGTCAGTCATCTCGCCCACCTGAACCAGCGCGACACCACGCTCGCCTACGCCTCGCGCGCGCCGCAGGCCGACATCGCGCGGCTGAAGGCGCGGATGGAGTGGGACATGCCGTGGTACACGATCACCGACAGTTTTGACGCCGACTTCGGCGTCGCCGAGTGGCACGGCCACAACGTGTTCATCCGCGACGGCGAGCGGATCTTCCGCACCTATCTCGTCAACAGTCGCGGCGACGAAGCGATGGGTACGGTGTGGAGCTATCTCGACATCACGCCGCTCGGCCGCCAGGAACTCTGGGAGGACTCGCCGAAGGGTTATCCGCAGGGCCCGACCTACAAATGGTGGAACTGGCACGACAATTACGACGCCGAGGCGGCGCCGAACGCAAAATGGGCGGCGGTGACCGATGCCGGCGAGGCCGCGTTCCGCAAGATCGCGGAGCAAGAGCGCAAGGCGACGTAACGGGTAGAGCAGAGCGCACGCGCGGCGTGCTTCCGAGAGCTTCGGTTTTGATGGCATCAGAACCGAAGCTCTCGCTTCTTGTCTTGCCTGCTTTCCCGACGCGGACCGACGTCCGCTTCGCTCGACGCTCTAGCGGCCGTTGTCCCTGGCCGAGAGTGCCTTCAGCGCCGACAAGGTCTGCCGCAGCCCGCGATCGAGGCGCTTGTCGCGGCGAATCACCACCGCGAGCCGGCGGTAGAGCTTAGGTGACAGCGACCGGACGATCAGGTCGCGTTGCTTGGTGCTGGCGGGAACGGCCATGCCGGGCAGCACCGCGCAGCCTAGCCCGGCGCGCACCATCTCCTTGATCGCCTCGACGCTGCCGAGCGACATCAGCGGCTTCAGCGAAACGCCGCCGCGGGCCAGCCACTCGTCGGCGGTGCGCCGGGTGTTGCCGCCCGGCTCGAACAGCAGCACGGGCCTCGTCGCCAGCACCTCCGGCGTGATCCGCGCGGGCAGTTGCATGTCGCGGGGCGCGATCAGCACGAACTCGTCGTTCACGACCGGCGTGATCTCGAAGCTGCGCCCCGACACCGGCAGCGTGACAAGCGCGATGTCGATGGTGTTGTCCTCGACCGCCCGGGCGATCTCCGCGGTGTTGCCGGTCGTGACCGTGATCTCCAGCGAGGGCAGCGCGGCGCGCAGCTCCTTCAGGATCGGCGGCAGCAGGAAGATGCAGGCGGTCGCACCGGTGCCGAGCCGCACGCGGCCTGCCGTTCCGGTTGTCTGCTGTGCAACGGCGTCGACCGCCGATGCCACCGCCGCATTGATCTGATGCGCGTGCGAGAGCAGCGCGACGCCGGCGGCCGTCGGTCTCGCCCGTCGTCCGACCCGCTCGATCAAGGTCGCATTCAGGCTGCGCTCGAGCTGGCGCACCTGCAGGCTCACCGCGGGCTGCGTGAGCTGTAGCCGCTCGGCCGCCGCCGAGAAGCTGCCGCAGTCGATCACGACAGCGAAGCTTTCGAGATAATCGAGGTTGAGGTTCTTCATCAAAGAATCTCTTATGCCACGCATAAGCTATCAAAGCTTCACTTATATAACGCCGCGGCGCATAGTCCGGCAAGCGACGGCTTCGGCAGACCGGGAGCAGGCATTGTCCGGCCTCAAGTCCATTGGCGGTGTCATCGTCGAGCTGGGGCGCTATCTTGCGGTCTCTTCGCATTCGCGCATCCGCCGCCGGCAGGCGCTGCGTGAGCTCGACGATCGCCTGCTGGCGGATGTCGGACTGTCGCGCAGCGATGTCGAGATGAGCCCGTGGCGCCTGCAGCATGCGCCGACGCGCCGTCGAAGCACAGGGATGATGCCGCAAGACGAGGCAAGGATGAGCGACAACGAAGACACCGTGATCCGCGACGCCACAGAGGTCGACATGGCGGAGGTGCAGCGCATCTACGCGCACCACGTGCTCAACGGGCTGGCGACCTTCGAGGAAGTGCCGCCGACACTCGACGAGATGCTCGGGCGCCGTGCCGCCGTGCTGGCCGCGGGGCTGCCGTATCTGGTGGCCGATATCGACGGACGGGTGGCCGGCTACTCCTACGCGACAGCGTACCGACCACGGCCGGCCTATCGCAACACCATTGAAGACTCGGTCTACGTGTCGGAAGCCCTGCGTGGCCGCCGCGTCGGCGCGGCGCTGCTGCGGGCGCTGATCGAACGGTCGGAGGCGGGCCCCTGGCGGCAAATGATCGCCGTGATCGGCAACAGCGGCAACGCCGGATCGATCGCGCTGCACCGTCGCATGGGCTTCGAGATGGTCGGGACGCTGAGGTCGGTGGGCTTCAAGCTCGGGCAATGGGTCGACACCGTGCTGATGCAGCGGCCGCTGGGGCCGGGCGCTGCCACGCTGCCGTCAGACAGGGAAACGGCCCGGTGATCGCACGCCGGGTCGTGATTGCCCTCGGGCTGGCTCAACTGATCTCGTGGGGCGCGACCTACTATCTGATCGGCGGGTTCGGCGAGCAGATCGCCGCGGATCTCGGCTGGAGCCGCGACATCGTCTACGGCGGATTTGCCGCGGCGCTCTTGGTGATGGGCGTGACATCGCCCCTTGCGGGCAGGTGGGTGGACAGAAGCGGCGGCCGGCAGGTCATGGTCGCGGGCGCGGTGATCAACGCGCTCGGTTGCGCCGGTCTTGCGGTCTCGCACCAGATCGGCAGCTATTTCGCATCGTGGATCGTTCTTGGCCTCGGCATGCGGCTGACGCTGTACGATGCCGCCTTCGCGGCGCTGGCCCGGATCGGCGGGCCGGAGGCGCGCCGCGCGATGTCCGGGATCACCTTGCTTGGTGGTCTGGCCGCCACCGTGTTCTGGCCGCTCGGCCACACGCTCTCGGACCATTTCGGCTGGCGCATCGCGGTGCTGGCCTATGCCGGCATTGCGCTGTTGGCGATCCCGCTGCATCTGCTGATTCCGAACCAGCGATTTGCCGGAGTGCCGGGCTCTGCCGCGGTGGCATCGAGGCAACCGCGCGCGGCGGGGCGGCGGCAGCTTGCGGCTGCGAGCGGGCTCTATGCCGTGATCATGACCGGCGCGAACTTTTTGAACGCCGGCATGTCCGCGCACATGATCGCAGTGCTCACCGGCCTCGGGCTCACCGTCACCGTTGCGGTGTGGATCGCAACGCTGCGGGGGATCGGGCAATCCGCCGCGCGTCTCTGCGAAGTCCTGTTCGGCGGACGGATCGATCCACTCGGGCTCAACCTGATGGCCTGCCTGATCATGCCGCTCTCCTTCATCGCCGGCCTGTTCAGCGGATCAGCGCGGGAGATGGGGATCGCGTTCGCGCTGCTCTACGGCGCCTGCAACGGCATTCTGACCATCACCAGGGGAACGCTGCCGCTGATCCTGTTCGATCATCGCAGCTATGGCACGCTGGTCGGCCGGCTCATTGTCCCGAGCTTCATCCTGCCCGCGGCGGCGCCGCTGATCTATGCAATCGTGATCGACCGGTTCGGCGATGCGAGCGCGCTCTATCTCTCCACCGGTCTTGCCCTGGTGACGCTGCTTGCCGCCATCCTGCTCAAGCTGCTGTTTCCGCCGCCGCACGCGGCCGCGAAGCAATAGCCGTGTCGGCGGTGTCGATCTCAACTCGCCGGCTCGCGCGGCAGCCACAGCGAGAGCCAGCCGCCGAGCGCCAGCAGCGCGACATTGCAGCCGAGCGCGATCGTGAAGGCGTGCGCGTAATCGTCGGCTTGTGGATGCGGCCCGAGCAGGCTGTAGAAGACGCCGCCGATCACCGCGACACCGAGTGCCGCGCCGATCTGGAAGGTCGAGATCATCATCCCCGATGCCAGCCCGGCATGGCGCGGATCGATGCTGCCGATCACGGCCTTGATCACCGACGGCATCACGGTGCCGAAGCCGAGCCCGCCGCAGATCAGACCGAATTCGAGGCTTTGCGGAAGCGCACCGCCGACCGACAGCATCACGACACCGAAGCCGACAACCTGGAGCGTAAAGCCCAGCGTCAGCGTGCGGGCACCGAGCCCTTGCATCACCAGCGATGATACCAGCGAGCTGACGAAGAAGCCGGCGGCAAAGGGCAGTGTGGCAAGGCCGGCTTCCAGCGGAGATTGGTGCAGGCCATTTTGCAGGTAGACCGCGAAGGTCAAATAGAACGACGACAGCATGTAGAAGGCGAGCGCCATCACCAGCCCGATCACGAAATCGCTGTTGCGCAGCAGATGCAGCGCGACCAGCGGGTCGCCGCCACGGGCTTCGAGCCGCGCCTCGAAGCGGACGAAGCCGGCGAGCATCAGCGGAGAGGCCAGCAGCATCGCGACGATCCAGACAGGCCAGCCGGATTCCCGGCCCTCGATCAGCGGATAGACCAGGAGGCCGAGCGTGAGCGACAGCAGGATGACGCCGCCGACGTCGAGCCGCTGCGCGTGCGCGGCGCGCGAGTCGGCGAGGTACAGCAGGCCGCCGACGAAGGCGGCAAGGCCGATCGGCACGTTGATCAGGAAGATCGCCTGCCAGGCCAGTCCGAACGGATGCGCCGACACGAGCACGCCGCCCAGCAGCTGGCCGCAGATATTGGCAAGGCCGAAGGTCGCGCCATAGAAGCCGAGCGCGCGGCCTTGTTCGGCCGCCGGAAACAGCACGCGGATCGAGGCGAGCACCTGCGGGGCCATCACGGTGGCGGTGAGGCCCTGCAGGATCCGTCCGGCGACCAGCATGGTGGGTGACCACGCGATGCCGCACAGCACGGATGCGATCGTGAAGCCGGCGACGCCGGTCAGGAACATCTGCCGCCGCCCCAAGAGGTCGCCGAGCCGGCCGCCGGTGATCAGGAACACGGCGTAGGTCGCGGCATAGGCCGAGATCACGAACTGCACCTCGCTTGGGCTGGCGCCGAGATTGTCGCGAATGGCGGGCAGCGCGAGGTTGACGACATTGAAATCGAGGATCGGCAGGAAGGCGCCGGTGAGCAGCACCGGCAGCGCCAGCCATCGCCGCGGGTCGACCGTCGCCGGCCGCGCGGCGTGCAATTGCAACGTCTCGGTGGTCTCGCTTGTCACCTGCCAGCTCCTCTGCGTTGCCGGCGCGGCACACGAGGTGCGCCCGTCGGCCGAACTTTTCGGGAAGATGGCCTGTTTGTCTGTGATAAGGTATTCGCCAACTCTGCTAATTGAGTTTGCAAAAATGAACAGTCCGCTTGACTGGAATGACCTTCGCCTTGTCCTCGCGGTCGCGCGGGAAGGCAGCCTCTCGGGGGCGGCGCGCCGGCTCGGCGTCACGCATTCCACCGTGTTTCGCCGCCTCGGCACGATCGAGGATGCGATCGGAACGCGGCTGTTCGAGCGTTTCCGCGACGGTTACGCACCGACACCGGCCGGCGAGATCGCGGCGGCGTCGGCAGCCCGGCTCGAGGACGAGGTGCTTGCACTCGAGCGCAAGCTGGCGGGACGGGATCTCAGGCCGTCGGGGCCGGTGCGGATCACGACGACGGACACGCTCGGCGCGGTGCTGATGCGGCATCTGCCGGCGATGCGCGCCGCGCATCCGGAGATCCAGCCGGAGATCATCATCTCGAATGCGATGGCGAACCTGACGCGCCGCGAGGCCGAGATCGCGATCCGGCCGACGCCGGCACCATCCGAACTGCTGGTCGGACGGCGCATTGCCGATATTGCCCATGCGGTCTACGGATCGCGCGCCTATCTTGCCCGCCGCGGCGACAGGGATCTGTCGGTGCACGACTGGATCGGGCTCGACGATGCGCTGGCGGGGACCGTCATCGCCGGCTGGATGCGCGAGAACCTGCGTTCGGCGCGGACCGTCTGCCGGGTCGATGCGCTTCCGGCGCTGTGCGATGCCGCGGTAGCGGGCCTGGGACTTGCCCTGCTGCCCTGCTATGTCGGCGATCTCGCGCCCACGCTGCGCCGCCTGACGCCGAAAGCACTCGCAGAGCCGCGCTCGGCGCTGTGGCTATTGACCCATGACGATCTCAAGCGCACCGCGCGCATCCGCGCGACGCTCGATTTTCTCGCCAGGGCGCTCACCTCGGAGCGTGCGCTGTTCGAGGGAAAGCGCGCCGGAGGCGCGCGCCGTTAGTCGGCCGGCGCGCAGATCGTTCAGGAGCCGACAACTTCCGTGACGGTATGGATTTCCTCTGCCGCGCGGTTCGCAGGCATCCGATGGTGCTCGCGAAAGGCACCAACAATCGTCTTCAGGACCGCGCGTGATTTTGCATCTGACAGCGCCGACAGCGGCATGATCTCGGACGGCGGGAGGGCAGGCAGGCCGAGCCGCCGGCTGACCTCGATCGTCCCGACCGGGGCGAGCCGGCGGGAGAACACCGACGTAGCGAGGCCTGCGGCAACCGCGTCGGCGACGGCAAAGGATCCGCAGCCGAGGAAAGTTTCCGTCCACGGGATGCCCGCCGCTGCCAGCGCGCGCGTCGCGATGTTGAGCACGCCGCAGGACGGCGAGGAGGCGGCGAGCCGCAGCGGCTCGCCCGCGTGATGGACGAAGTCCGGCGTGGCGAACCAGCCGTAGTGATCCGTCGCCAATATCTCGCCGTCGCGGCGGTCGTCCTCGCGGCGGACGATGGCGGCGTCGATCTCGCCGCGATCGAAGGCGCTCAGCAGGTCGCGGGAGTCCTCGAGCCGGACCTCGATGGTGAGCGCCGGGTCGTGCGCGTGCAGTTGCGCCAGCAAGGTCGGGACCTCCGCGCCTCCGACATGGGTGGCAATGCCGAGCGAGAAGCGACGCGGCCGCGCGGGCGACAACGCCGCGACGGCGCGATCATGCGCGGCGAGCAATTCTTGCGCGGGGGCGAGGAAAGCCGCGCCCTGTGCCGACAGGCGCACCAGGCGCGGTGTCCGTTCGATCAGCCTGTGGCCGAGCTGGCTTTCCAGCCGCTTCAACTTGACGCTGATCGCGCCCTGCGTGGTGCCGAGCGTTTCGGCGGCGCGGGTAAAGCTCTTGAGATCGGCGATGGTCACGAATGTCTTCACGGCGTCGACGTCGAGCGTGGTCATGTCAGTCATCCGGATTTGTTGTCTCTGAAATATCTAGTCATCCAATTCACCAATGCTCAAGCCGTGACTAGCTTTGCGCTGTGAAGCGCTGCGGCCACCCGATTCCTGCCGCTGCCGCCTCAATACATCGTGAGTCGATCGACCGACGCTGCTGCCAGCACCCTGGCAACAGCGTGCGGTATGCCGTTGGCTTGCCACAACAAAAGGCCTGATCATGTCTACTGAACTGAGCCGCCGCGGCGCTGTCGTGCTGTCCGCCGTATGCCTTGCCTGTCTGATGTTCGGATTGGAGATTTCCAGCATCCCCGCGATCCTGCCGACGCTGGAGCGGGTGCTGCATGCCGACTTCAAGGCGCTGCAATGGATCATGAACGCCTACACGATCGCGGTCACCACGGTGCTGATGGCGATCGGGACGGTGGCGGACCGCTACGGTCGCAAGCGCATCTTCCTGGTCGCGATCGCGGCGTTCGGCGTCACCTCGCTGATCTGCGGCATTGCCTCGAGCGTCGAAATGCTGATCCTCGCCCGGTTCCTGCAGGGCCTGAGCGGCGGCGCGCTCTTGATCTGCCAGATCGCCGTGCTCTCGCACGAATTCCAGGGCGGCCGGCTGCGCGCCGTGGCCTGGGGCTGGTGGGGCGTCATCTTCGGCATCGGCCTCGGCTTCGGCCCGATCATCGGCGGCGCCGTCGTCGCGGTGCTGAGCTGGGAGTGGGTATTCCTCGTCCACGTGCTGTTCGCGGCCGTTGCGTTCGTGCTCACGATCGGCGGCGTGCATGAATCGAAGGATCCGAAGGCGAGTAGCCTCGACGTCGCCGGTATCGTGACGATGTCACTCGCGGTGTTCTGTCTCGCCTTCTACATCACGCAGGGGCCGGATCTCGGCTTCGTCAGTCCGAAGGGGCTTGCGATCCTCGGCGTCTCCGCCGTGAGCTTCGCAGCGTTCCTGATTGCCGAGAAGATCAGCCGGCGGCCGATGTTCGACTTTTCGGTGTTCCGGATTCCAGCTTTCTCCGGCTCGATCGTCGGCTCGGCGGCGATGAACCTCAGCTACTGGCCGTTCATGATCTATCTGCCGATCTGGTTTCATGCCGGCCTTGGCTATGACAGCGTCTCCGCCGGCCTTGCGCTGCTTGCCTATACGCTGCCGACACTGGTGATGCCGCCGTTCGCCGAGCGGCTCTCGCTGCGCTATCAGCCGGGCCTGATCATTCCGGCGGGGCTGTTCACCATCGGCGCCGGATTCATGCTGATGAAGTTCGGCAGCGCCGCCGCGGAGGCGAACTGGTTGACGATGCTGCCGGGCTGCCTGCTCGCCGGAATCGGTCTCGGCATCACCAACACGCCGGTCACCAACACGACGACCGGCTCGGTCTCGAGCGACCGCGCCGGCATGGCCTCGGGCATCGACATGAGCGCGCGAATGGTTTCGCTTTCAGTCAACATCGCGCTGATGGGCTTTATCCTGGCGAGCGGCGTGCTGGCGCATCTGAAGGCGGTGCTGCCGGCGCTGGACGGCGCGCAACTTCGGGCAATCGCCGAGCGGATCGCGGCAGGTGATGCCGCATCGGCGCCGGAGCTGACCGGCCCTGTCGTGCATCAGGCGCTGGCGAGCGGCTTTGGCTGGGTGATGCTCTATGGCGGCATCGGGGTGTGGATCATGGCCGCGTTGAGCTTCCTGATCTTCAACGTGCGGCCGGTACGGCAGGCCGAGGCTCAGGGCACGAAGTGAAGCCGATGTCGCTGTGCCTGCCCAGGCGCAGGGGCGGGCAGGCGGTATCGGTCACTTCACGAGGGTCAGCAGCGGCTTGTCCTTCTCGACGATGTAGGTCGCAAGCTCGCTGGCGGTGACGTCGCCGACATTCCTCGCCGCATGGACCGTGCCGGCGGGAATGAAGAGCACGTCGCCGGCCTGCAGCCTTGCCGGCGGCCTGCCGTCGACGTCGTATTCGAGCGTGCCGGCGAGCACATAAATGATTTCTTCGCCCGGATGCGTATGGCGGCCGAAAGCCTTGCCCGGCGCGATGTCGACACGCACCTGCACGGCTTCACGCCCGGAGGCGCTGAGGTCGTGGCGCTGCAGGTCGGTTCGCGTGAAGCCGGCCGGTTGCTGCGCCTGTGCGCTCGGTATGGTCAGGAGGCTGGCGGTGAACAAGGCCGTCCTTGCGAGGAGGCGCGTTGCCTTCATCAGCTTGCTGGTCATCTTGAACTCCAGGATTGGCTTGCGTCCCTGTCCGATCGCGAGCCGGCAAGCGGCCGGCCCGCGTCGGAGATCGTCATGTGCTCGTTTCAGACGAGGGTGGTCGTGACATCGATGTTGCCGTGAACAGCCTTGGAGTAGGGGCAGATGCCGTGCGCGGCTTCGATCAGCTGCTGCGCGACCTCGCTCTCGACGCCGGGGATGTGGACGTTGAGGCGGGCGCTCAGGAAGAAGGCGCTGCCGGCCTGGTTCAGATCGATCTCGGCGTCGACCTCGGGCTCGCTTGCGAGCTTGACCTTGCGCTGACCGGCGGCGAGCTGGATCGCGCCGATGTAGCAGGCAGACCAGGCGGCCGCGAACAGGTTTTCCGCGGCGGGGTGCGGCTGCGGCAGCTTGACGTCGAGGAAGCCGTCGCGCGAGCGGGCGGCGCTGTTCGGGCCGGCGGTGACGTGGGTCTTTCCGGTGACGAGAACCTTTGCATTGGCGGTCATGGCGAGCTCCTTTGGGATATATAGATCGTATCCGATCTAATCGTGTACGCGTCGAAATAGGCCCCGGGCTTGATCGTGTCAAGCACTTCCGATTTAATCGGATGCGATTTATATTGACCGCGACATCACAAACTCCGGAGACATCCGTGACCCGCTCCTCCAAGGCCGAGACCAAGGCCCGAAAACTCTCGAATTTTCTGTGCTTTGCGGTCTATTCGGCCAATCTGGCCTTCGGCCGCGCCTACAAGCCGATCCTGGATGCGGTCGGCCTGACCTACACCCAGTACATCGCCATGGTGGCGCTGTCGGAGGCGGACGAGCAGACCGTCAGCGCGCTCGGCGAAAAGCTGTTTCTGGAATCCAACACGCTGACGCCGATCCTCAAGAAGCTGGAGCAGATTGGCTACATCAGCCGCGTCAGAGATCCCGCCGATGAGCGGCAGGTTCGCGTGAGCCTGACGCCGGCCGGCCGACGCCTGCTCGACAAGGATATCAATGTGTCCCTGGTCGAAGCCACCGGGCTCGGCGACGAATTTCCCGTCGTGCAGAAGACCGTCGCGAGGCTGCGCGACAATCTGCTGCGCAACACGCGCGCCGATCCGAAGAAGGGCTGATCCTGCGGGCCAAATTGTAACGCGCTGTATCCGCGCCGCGCCGTTCCGACTGAAGCAGTCTGGGTCTGATCAAAAGCGGCCGGGTGGCAGGGGCAAGCGCTTCTGAATCTTGCTCTAGCCGGACACGAGCTCAGGAAGCACGGGTCGAGACGCGCTCGTCCCGCTTCGATCCGATCCGAGGTGCACGGGCCCCGGCAATTTGATGCGGACAAGAAGGCCGTGCGGCGCGTTGTCCTGCAGCGAAAGCTCGCCGCCATGCCCGCACACCATGGCCTGCGCGATCGAAAGGCCAAGTCCGAACCCGCTTTTCTCGTCCATGGTGCGGGCCTCGTCCCCCCGGACGAATGGCTTCAGCATTTCGGCCCGGCGGTGCTCCGGAATCCCCGGACCGTCGTCCGAGACGTCGATGATGGCCTGATCGGCTGATGCGGTCAGCTTGATCTCGACTTCGCTACCGAAGCGCAGCGCGTTCTCCACCAGGTTTGTCACGGTGCGGCTGATTTCGCTCGGACGGATCAGGAGCGAAGCCCTGGTCGGGCCCTGGTAGCGCACGACGTGACCGTAATCGGAGAATTGTTCGCAGATCGTCTGCAGCAGGGCAGCGACGTTCACAAGCGTCGGCTTCGCCGCGCCGCCGCCGCTGAGGAATGACAGCACCGATTCCAGCATGGCCTGCATCTGGTCGAGGTCGTGCAGGGTCTCCGCGCGCTGGGCGTCGTTCTCGATGTATTCGGACCTGAGCCGCAGCCGGGTGATCGGCGTGCGCAGGTCGTGACTGATGGCGGCGAGCATGCGCGTGCGGTCATTCATCAGCGTGGTGATGCGTTCGCGCATGCGATTGAGCGCGACCGCCGCGGCGCGGATTTCCTCCGGGCCGGTCTCCGGAAGCGGCGCGGCCGCCTGGCTGATGCTGAAATTCTCGGCGGCGCGGGCAAACGCGGAGAGCGGCGCACTGAGCGCGCGGCCGGCCCAGACGCCGAGCAGCGTGACGCTGACGAACAGGAACAGGAATGTGCTGACCCAGAATCCGCCGAAGAACGGCGGCATTTTCGTCGGGCCGATCGTTGCTTCGAACAGCGCTCCGTCCGGCAACCGAACCACCGCCGGCGCGGTCTTCGAGGAAAATTCATCGACATCGTCGACGCCAGGTGCCTCGGACGAAGCATCGTCAGACGAGCCCGGACCTGCGTCGCGCAATGTGAGGTGCAGCCGGGGAAAGGCGCGATCGGCAGCGCGCAACAGCGTTGCGCGATCGGCCGCAGGGGCCTCGGCCAGAAGCCTGGCAACCAGCTGGAACTGATGGATCGGCCTGTCCGCGAACGATCTCGGCTTCTGGCTGACGAAATAGAGCCCGATCAGCGCATGGATGAGCACCAGCGAAAGCAGGATCAGCGCGGCGATCTGGCCACTGATCCGGTGGAAGCTGAAAAGCGCGGCGATCCTGCGGGTCCAGCTCATGCGTCCTCCACATGCGGCGTGAAGATGTAGCCGCCGGTGCGCACCGTCCGGATCACCGACGATCCTTCGCTCGTATCGAGCTTGCGGCGAAGCCGGCTGACCAGCACATCGATGCTGCGCCCGAACGGACTGGCCGGCCGGCTGCGCGTCATGGTCAAGAGGCCGTCCCGCGTCAGGATCCGGCCGGGTCGCTCGCAAAACACCTGCAGCAGGTCGAACTCCGCGCTGGTCAACGGGACCTGGGCGCCGTCGGGATCGCGCAGTTCGCGCAGGCGCAGATCGATGGTCCAGTCCTGGAAGCGCAGGCGCGCGGCGCTCTGGCCCGAGCGCCCGGCAAGGCCGGCCTGGGCCTGGCGGCGCAGCACGGCGTTGATCCGCGCCAGCAGCTCGCGCGGATTGAACGGCTTGGCGAGATAATCATCCGCGCCCATCTCGAGCCCGAGGATCCGGTCGAGGTCCTCGCCCTTTGCCGTGAGCATGATGATCGGGATCGTCGAGTCGCCGCGCAGGCGTCGACACAGGGTTAGTCCATCCTCTCCGGGCAGCATCAGATCGAGGACGACGAGATCGAGCGAATGCCCGGCAAGGTAACGATCCATTTCCCTGCCGTTCGAGGCGGTGGCCACCAGGCAGGATTGGTCGCGCAGGTAGCGGGCAATCAAGTCTCTGGTTTGCAGATCGTCTTCGACGATCAGGATCTTCGGAGTGTTTGCAAGCATGATCCGCGACCGGGTCCTCATCATGACGTTACTGACGCGCGTTCCAGCGCTCAGCCACCAATTGACCAGCATACGTGTCGCTTGTGGGCGGCATTGCGCCTTTTCGTAAGCATAGTGTTTCTGAACTGTAAGCGTCGCGCGCAGCCCGAAACAATCCGCGATGCCGGCCGCGTCGTGTCGCGCTAACAGTCCCAAACCACTGGAAATAATCCCGCAATCCTGCAGCCACACCGCAGCCATCACCGTCCCGTCACAACGGGCTTCTTGTTCGCGAGGTGTGGAATGAAGACGTGGCGGGGCTTTGTCGCGGCGATCGTGCTGTCGGGGTTTTCGATCCCGGGGACGCCGGTGATATGGCCATTGGTGGCTCCGGTGGCGGCCCAATCGGTTGATGCGATCACGGTCGAAGGCAACCGGAGGGTAGAGGCGGAGACCATCCGCTCCTATTTCAGGCCCGGGCCCGGCGGCCGTCTCGATCAGGCTGCCATCGACGACGCCCTCAAGGAGCTGGTCGGGACCGGGTTGTTCCAGGACGTCAAGATCAATCAGGCGGGCGGCCGGATCGTCGTTTTGGTGATCGAGAATCCGGTGATCGACCGCGTCGCGTTCGAGGGCAACAAGAAGATCAAGGACGAGCAGCTCTCGGCCGAAATGCAGTCCAAGCCGCGGGGTACCCTGTCGCGGCCGATGGTGCAGTCAGATGCGCTGCGGATCGCCGAGATTTATCGGCGCTCAGGCCGCTACGACGTGCACGTCACGCCGGAAATCATCGAACGCTCGAACAACCGCGTCGATCTCGTCTTCACCGTCGACGAGGGAGCGAAGACCGGCATCAAGACCATCGAGTTCATGGGCAACAACAGTTTCTCGGCGGCGCGCTTGAAGGACGTGATCAAGACCCATGAGACGAACTTCCTGAGCTTTCTCGGCAATGCCGACATCTATGACCCGGATCGGGTCGAGGCCGACCGCGACCTGATCCGCCGCTTCTACCTGAAGCACGGCTACGCTGACGTCCAGGTCGTGGCTGCACTCGCCGAGTATGATCCGGAGCGCAAGGGCTTTCAGGTGACGTTCAAGATCGATGAGGGGCAGCAGTACCGCGTCGCGACGGTCAGTTTCCGCTCGAACATAGCGGGCTTCGATCCGACGACGCTGCGTTCATTGTCGCGCGTCGGCGAAGGCTCGCTCTACAATGTCGAGGCGGTCGAGAAGTCGGTCGAGGACATGCAGATCGAAGCGTCGCGCCGCGGCTACGCCTTCGCGGTGGTCCGTCCGGACGGCACCCGGAATTTCGAGGCCCACACGGTGGGCATCGTGTTTCGCGTGGAGGAGGGGCCGCGCACCTATATCGAGCGGATCGACATTCGCGGCAACGGCCGCACCCGGGACTACGTGATCCGGCGCGAGTTCGATCTCTCCGAGGGCGATGCGTATAACCGTGCGCTGGTCGATCGCGCCGAGCGGCGGCTGAAGAATCTCGACTACTTCAAGACCGTCAAGATCACCACCGAGCCCGGCTCAACGAGCGATCGCGTGGTGTTGGTCGTCGACCTGGAGGAAAAGTCGACCGGCGACTTCTCGGTGTCGGGCGGTTATTCCACGACCGACGGCGCGCTTGCCGAGGTCAGCATCTCGGAGCGAAATCTGCTCGGCCGTGGCCTGTTCGCCAAGGCGACGGTCAGCTACGGCCAGTATTCGCGCGGCCTGTCGCTGTCCTTTGTCGAGCCGTATTTGCTCGACTATCGCGTCGCGCTCGGGCTCGATGCGTATTACAAGGAGCAGCTGCCGACGGACTACACGACCTATGGCGTGAAGACGATCGGGTTCTCGCCGCGGCTCGGCCTGGCCTTGCGCGAAGACCTGACCCTCCAGCTGCGATATTCGCTCTATCAGCAGGAAATCTCGCTCGATAGCGCCTACGCGAACTGCAACAACAATCCGGCCAACCCGTCGCTCGCGTTCAATCCAACACCCGCCTACATCCAGAGTGTGCTCGGCGGCGTCGATCCCACGAACTCGGTCTCGTCGGGGCTTTATGGATATGGCTGCTACGGCGACGGAGAATCCACCTTGCCGGTGCGCAAGGAACTGGCCGCAGGGGCGACCTGGACCTCGCAGATCGGCTACACGCTGACCTACAACACCCTCGACAACAACAAGAACCCGACCGACGGCCTGCTGATCGACTTCAAGCAGGATTTTGCCGGCGTCGGCGGCGACGTGACATATCTGAAGAGCGCGGTCGACGCGAAATACTATACGCCGCTGGTGTCCGACCTGATCGGACTGATCCACCTGCAGGGCGGCCTGCTCACCAAGGTCGGCGACAATGACCTGCGCATGCTGGACCATTTCCAGATGGGGCCGAATCTCGTACGCGGCTTTGCCACCAACGGCATCGGCCCGCGCGACATCACCTATGCGAGCTTAGGTGCGGTCGGGGATGCGCTCGGCGGCACCAAATATTGGGGCGCGTCGATGGAGCTGCAGATGCCGTTCTGGTTCCTGCCCTCCGAGGTTGGGTTGAAGGGGGCTGTCTATGCGGACGCCGGCTCGCTCTGGGGTTATGAAGGTCCGACGTCATGGGCCGCAACCGGCGAGGTGAATACCGCTGCTTGCAAATGCGGCCTCCAATACGACGATGGGAACGTGGTGCGAACCTCGGTCGGTGTCGGCCTGATCTGGGCCTCGCCGTTCGGCCCGCTGCGCTTCGATTACGCCGTGCCGATCACGAAGGGTAAATACGACATCGTGCAGGAGTTCCGGTTCGGAGGCGGGACGTCGTTCTGAGCCCAGTCGGACTGCGTCGCGGGTGACGGTAAGTTCCTGGCGTGACGCCTGCCATGCCGTCCTGCGACTTGCGGTATCAGGCGAAGCGGGGCAGGCTGCATTGGTTCAGTTCCGATCCGAGGCCATCCATGTCACGCGTGTCCATCAAGACCAGGAACGACCTGCCGGGCGAGCTCAAGCCGCTGTGGGACAAGATGACCACTTATGGCGCGTTCGAGCACCAGGCCGGCGTCATGGCGCAGCGCCCGCCGACCTTCAAGCACATGTGGTCGCTGCTGGTCGATCTCGCCGACGAGGCGGTGGTCTCGAAGCGGCATCTCGAGCTCGCGCTGGTGACGGTGTCGCTGCTCAACAAGTGCGACTATTGCGTGTCGCACCATGCGCCGAAGCTCGCGATCCAGGGTGTTTCGGAGGCGGGCGCCGAGCGGCTGCTCGACTATCGGGATCATCCCGAGCTCGATGCGCTCGACAAGCTCGTGGTCGAATATGCGATCGCCGTCACCAACAACTGGAACAAGACCCGCGACGAGATCTTCGCACGCCTGCGCGAACATTTCTCGGAAGCGCAGATCGTCGAGCTGACCTGGCGGATCGCGCTATGCGGCGCCTTCAATCGCTTCAACGACATCTTGCAGCTCGATGTCGAACAGGGCGTTCCGCAGCGCGAGGCCGCGGAGTGACGGCCTGATCAGGTCACCGATGCGGCGCCGCCGCCGAGCGTCGTGAGCACGAAATCGGCCCGCTCTGCGGGCGATGTCTTCGGCAGGCCGATGACGTCGTAGCCGAGCATCGGAAGTGTCTCCATCAGACGCTGATACTCCGCCGTCGCTTCCTCGAAGCCGTGCCGGCGCTCGGAATCGGTGACGTAGATCTCGGGCCATGGCGGCGTCATGAACACGTGCCGGTGGTAGCGATGTGCTGAGCAGATCGGGTGCAGCACCGGCTCGCCTGTCAACGCCTCCAGTGCCGCCGCCGCGTCGACGAGGCCGCGATCGAAGAACACCCATCCCGATTGAGCCTTGGCCATCGCCAGATCTTTCAGCGCGACGTCGACGGCGCGACACAGGAATGCCGCCGCATCGGCCCAGGGCAGGGCGTTGCCGCCTGACGCGAGCTCATCGGCGATGATGCGGCGGCCGGGCTCTTCGACGACCGGATAGCCGCGTGCACAGAGTTCGGCCAGCAGCGTCGATTTTCCTCCGCCGGAGCAGCCGGAGATCAGGACGAAGCGGCTTTGCAAAGGGTGTCCTTTCATCAATCGTCACACCGCGCGAACGAGCACGCCGCGAAGGCGGGTTGCCCGATAGACCAGAAATCTTGAGGAGGAAGGCGCGCGGAAATGTCTCAACGCGCGGAGTGAGCATAGCCTCGAATGTGACGCAAATGGGGGCGCGCTTGACGAATTCTTCAGTGCCACGCCGATAAGATCGATCAAACTGGATGCTTCCTGTCTGAAGGAAAGACGCACATGGCATCACGCTCGATCATCTGCACGACGCTCGCGCTTCTGCTCTGCGGTGCGATGCTTCAGCCGGCGCGCGCTGCCGAACCCGGCGAACCGATCCGCGTCGGCGCGGTGCTGCCGTTTTCGGGCGGGGTCGAGCTCTACGGCCAGCAGGCGAAACTTGGGCTCGATCTCGCCGCCAGGGACATCAACGCGGCCGGCGGCATTCTTGGCCGGCCGGTCGAGGTGATCTATGCCGACGACAAGACACGGCCGGGTTCGGCCGCTGAGGCGATGCGCTCGCTGGTCGAGAAGCAGGGGCTGCTGGCGGTGGTCGGTCCGATCACGTCGCAGAACCTGAATGCGCTGGTGCCGATTGCCGAGAGCTCGAAGACGCCGCTGCTCTACGCCACCAACTACGAAGGCGGCAAATGCAGCCGCTATTTGTTTTCGTTCGGCGCGGTGCCGAACCAGGAGCTCGGCCAGCTGCTGCCCTACATGACCCGGACTTTCGGCGACTCCTACTTCCTGCTCGGCGCCGACCGGGTCTGGCCGCATCAGATGTTCGGCATCGCGCAGCCTCTGATCGAGAAGCTCGGCGGCAAGGTGGTCGCGACGAAATACACGCTGGGGACCGAGACCGACTTTTCACCGCTGATCAAGGAGATCGCGGCGAGCAAGGCCAAGGTGCTGTTGTTCGCGCTGAAGGGCGACGGGATGGATTTCATCCGGCAGGCCGACGAAGCCGGGCTATTGAAGGACATCACCGTCGCGTTCCTCGGATTGTCGGAAGTCGACCTCGGCATCTTCCGCGGCAAGGGGCAGAACATGGTGACCGTGGTGCCGGCGGTCGCGGCGAGCGAGGATCCTGCCGTCAAGGCGTTCGTCGCGAAAGCCCGCGCCGCCGCGGAGCCGGGTGTCGCGGTGTCGAACTATGTGATGACGCATTACAACACGCTGATCGCGCTGAAGGCGGCGGCGGAGAAGGCCGGCAAGCTCGACAAGGAGGCGATCATCGACGCGATGGCGGGCCTCGCCGTTCCGTCGCCGACCGGTCCTATCACGCTCGGTCAGGATCATCACGCGG
Source organism: Bradyrhizobium ferriligni (assembly GCF_056837965.1). Classification (NCBI taxonomy): domain Bacteria; kingdom Pseudomonadati; phylum Pseudomonadota; class Alphaproteobacteria; order Hyphomicrobiales; family Nitrobacteraceae; genus Bradyrhizobium; species Bradyrhizobium ferriligni. The sequence continues at coordinate 24,631 of NZ_JBXEJO010000045.1, read as the reverse complement.
CGATGAGCATGTTCATCGCCAGGACGCAGGGTTCGGAACTCGTGCAGGTCCGCGCGCTCGGCGAGATCGCGCCGGAGCCGGGGTGCAGTCTGGCTGGCCGCTGACCAGCCGGAATATCTCGGTAGCCGCGCAAGACGCCATGCTCGCAAAAAAGTGAGCTGGCGCGCTCGTCAGCTGTCGGTTTCGCATCGTCCCGCTCGTCTTCCAGCCAGAAATAGCTGAACGGGAGTTCCGGAATGAGCAATTCGACCTATCGCTGGGTGATCGTCGCGGCTGGCGGCCTGCTCGGCTGCGTCGCGATCGGCGGCATGTTTTCGCTGCCGGTGTTTCTCCAGCCCATGGCGCACGAGACCGGCTGGTCGGTGACCGGCATCTCCAGCGCGATGACGATCGGCTTCCTCGCGATGGCCTTCACCAGCATGATCTGGGGCACGCTGTCCGATCGGTTCGGGCCGCTCCCGGTGGTGCTGACCGGATCGGTCGTGCTGGCGGCAAGCCTTGCGCTGGCCAGCCAGGCGACATCGCTGCTGGCCTTTCAGTTCGTGTTCGGCGCGCTGGTGGGCGCGGCCACGGCGGCGATCTTCGCCCCGATGATGGCCTGCGTCACCGGCTGGTTCGACACCCATCGAAGCCTCGCCGTCTCGCTGGTGTCGGCCGGCATGGGCATGGCGCCGATGACGATGTCGCCGCTCGCGGCCTGGCTGATCTCCCACCACGACTGGCGCACCGCGATGCTGATCGTCTCGGGCGTGGTTGGCGCGATCATGATCCCGGTCTCGTTCCTGGTGCGCCGCCCGCCGGCGCTGCAGGGCGACCACGTTGAAGCGGTCACCGAGAACGGCGAACCGCCGATGTCGCTGGCGCAGGCGCTGCGCTCGCCGCAATTCATCATCCTGATCGCGACCAATTTCTTCTGCTGCGCCACCCATTCGGGCCCGATCATCCATACCGTGAGTTACGCGGTCACCTGCGGCATTCCGATGGTCGCCGCGGTGACGATCTACAGCATCGAAGGGCTCGCCGGGATGGGCGGCCGCATCGCCTTCGGCCTGCTCGGCGACCGCTTCGGCGCCAAGCGCGTGCTGGTGCTCGGCCTGCTGGCGCAGGCGTTCGGCGCGCTCGGCTACGTCTTCGTGCGCGAGCTCGCCGCGTTCTACGCGGTCGCGGCGATCTTCGGCTTCATCTATGCCGGTACCATGCCGCTGTATTCCGTGCTGATCCGCGAGAATTTTCCGCTGCGGATGATGGGCACCGTGATCGGCGGCACCGCGATGGCCGGCAGCCTCGGCATGGCGACCGGGCCTTTGGCCGGCGGGCTGATCTACGACACTTTTGCGAGCTACACGTGGCTCTATCTCGGCTCCTGGGCCGTCGGCATCGGCGCGTTCCTGATCATGATGACCTTCCGCCCGATCCCGGCGGCGCGGCCCGCGGAGGTGCCTGCGCCTGCATGAGGTTTGACCTAGGTCATGCAGCGCGCCGCTCGGACAGACGCATTGTTCTTGCCGAGCGGCGGGCAAAGGGGCAACGTTGTGGCGTCATTGCATCGGTCGGGCGACCAAGGCTGAATGCCATGATTGTTGGCACGACGCCAGACGCATGAGAGCCCACTATGTACCGTGATCTCCAATGGTCCCCGGCCGAAGAGAAGATTGCGCGCAAGGCCTATGATTCTGCGCTGGAGTGCGCACTCGCCAAGGTGATGGTCGAATTCAAGAGCAGGGCCGTTGCGGCGGCGACGCCGTCGGAGATGTGGGAAGTTGGCGCCTATCTGCACCAGCAAAGGAGGGAGCTCGATGAGATGTTCGACTATCGATACTCGCAACTCCCGCTTGTCTTCGCGCGGCTCATCCGAGAACAGCATCTCGACGAGGCGCTGCTCGCGGGTTTGTCGGACGGGAAGCGCCAGGTGATCCGCTCTATTCTTTCTCTGGCCGAAAGGTAATCGCAAATCGCTTCACGCGCGGCTGCGCTTCGGCCGCCGGATGGCACGCACCTTGTTGTTGGCGGAGCCGCTTCCGCAGAAGAAGCGGTCGCCGCCGTCGGACTCCAGCCCGGAGACGAATACGCCCTGCGGCATCTCCAGCTTTTCCATGACTTCACCGGTCTGCGGGTCGATGCGCCGCACGTCGCTTTCATCGCCTTCCCAGGTGCCGTGCCAGAGTTCGCCATCGACCCAGGAGACGCCGGTGACGAACCGGTTGCTTTCGATGGTGCGCAGAACCTTGCCGGTTTCCGGATCGATCTGAACGATGGTGCGATCGCGATACTGGCCGACCCACAGCGAGCCCTCGGCCCAGGCGAGGCCCGAGTCGCGGCCGCCGCCGGGCGACGGGATGGTGGACACCACGCGCCCGCTGTTCGGCTCGATCTTCAGAATGCGGTCCTCGGCGATCTGATAGAGGTACTTGCCGTCGAAGGCGGTGCCGGCATGGGCCGCGATATCGAGGGTGCGTGTGGTGTTGCCGCTGTCGGGATCGAAGGCCACCAGGCGGTCGCCGGCCGCGAACCAGACCTGCTCGCCGTCGAAGCTGACGCCGCCGACGTTCTCGACGCCGTCGAAGGGACCGTATTCCCGGATGATCTCGGCCGTGGCCTTTTTCATGCTGCGCTCCTGTCGCCTGGAGCTTCGGTTCTGATTGAATCAGAATCGAGGCTCCAGATTTCCTGTTTTGACGCGTCTTCTTCACGCGAACGGGTATCCGCTTCGCTCGAAAACGCTCTGATGTCGCCCTGATGCTAGCCGTTCGGCAGCGGGGCAGGGAGTAACAACGTCGTCGTGAATCCTGGCACCGGCGGGGTCATCCAGCGCCGGGCGCGGGCACGGCCGACCGACTGCACCTTGCCGGTGGCGGCCAACGCGTCGAGCGCGCGCTGCACGGTGCGCTGGCTCGCCCCCAGCGCGACCGACAACGCCGAGCTCGACCAGGCCTCGCCGTCGGCGAGAAAGGCCAGCACCGCCGCATGCTCCTCCTCGACCGGCAGCGCCAAAACGCTCACCTCGCGCCGGCCATGTGGTTCCAGCACAAAGCCGTCAGGCGTGGCGCTGAGATCGGCGAGCGGCCGCAACGCGCGGCGCAGCCGTCCGATCTCGACGCGTAGCCGCGCACGGTGCGATTCATCGGCGTGCTTGCCGCGAAACGCCCGCGCGATCAGCGTGCCGCGCGACACGTCCTGCGGCCACGCTTCGCCGAGCGCGCGCGCGAGCGCGAACAGCACCGGCCGCCGGGTCAGCGAGACCGTCGTGCTGGTATCGCGCACGACATAGCGGCAGGCATCGACGACGAGGGCCTTCGACGCCATCAGGGCCTCGACCTCCTCGAGCAGCAGCGGCCGCTCGCTGCCGCGCGCGATCAGACGCGCCGCGGGCGTGGCGAGCAGGCGCGCGGTGCTTTCGACCTCGGCCGCGAGCTCGGCGATGCCGGCGCAGCGCGCGGCTTCCCTCGCGCGGGCCAGCGCTTCGCGTGCCGGTTTGGTCCGCAGCCGCCGCATCGCGATTCCGGCGACAACCAGCTCATGGCCGACCCGCAGCGCCGGCGGGAACGGCGCCGGGTCGAGGCCGTCAAGCATGCGCTCGGCCGCATCAAGGCTCCCGATCAGCAGCAGGCGGCGGATTTCGAGATAGCCGGCGTGGGCGGCGTTGAGTGCATCGCCTCGTGCCGCGAGCGTTGCGCGTGCCGCGGCGAGGCTCTTGCCGGGAAAGGAAAGGTCGCGCGACACCAGCGCGATCTCGGCCTCCGCCACCACGCAGCGCGCCCGCGCGACGGCTTCGCGCGGGCCGAATGCGCGGCCGGCGCGCCGCAACAGCTCCTTGGCGCGGGCGAAATCGCCGAGCCGGGCCATCGCGATGCCGCGCAGCGCCAGCGCCGGCGCATCGTCGCGCAGGGCCACCCGTTTCAGTGCGCCGAGGGGATCACCCGCCGCGAGCGCGCGCGCCGCAGCTATGATCAGCGAGTCCATTCGAATCCCGACACACTTGTCACTCTCACTCTCCGAGGCCCGGTCCTAACCTAGCACATGACGACATGGATCATCTCCAGAGAGATCGAACGATGACCGGTACTGAAACACGAGAAGATTGGGTGAGGGGGCGGCTCGGTGGACGCGGGCCCATCGTGGCGCGCTTTCTGTCGCTGGCGGCGGCGCCGACCTTCGCCGTGATGGCGCTGATTGCCGCGATGGCGCCGGCCGACATGATCTGCGGCGCGATGCAGGGGCCGCTGTCATTGCAGGGCATGGTCCCGATGTACGCGCTGATGAGCGCATTTCATCTGGCGCCATGGCTGCGCCTGTTCAGATGACCGGCTCAAGTCTCCGGCAAAGTGAAGACCGCGCATGGCCGCGCAATGCCGCGCAATTCATGACTGCCGAGCGCGACCAGCGGCGTCTCGGTCTCGGCGGCGAGGGCGCCCGAAACCAGCACGGTCTGCTCGAGCGGCTTGCAGAGCCCTTCGAGCCGGCTCACCAGATTGACCGCGGCGCCGATCGCGGTGAAGTCGAGGCGGTCGGCGGCGCCGATATTGCCCCAGTGCACCTCGCCGAGATGCAGCGCCGCGCCGAATGGCAACGGCGGCAAGCCCTGCTTGCGTCGCTCTACATCGAGATGCGCCATGCCGACGCGCGCCGCCGATACCGCGCGCAATGCCGCATCGGATGCGCTGCGCGCGCTGGTCGTGACCGGAAAGATCGCAAGCAGGCCGTCGCCGATGAATTTCAGCACCTCGCCGCCGAAGGCGTGGATGGCGCCCGCGATGCGGTCGAACCAGGCATCGAGCGCCGCGATCACCTCGGCAGGCGGATGGCTTTCCGACAGCGCGGTGAAGCCGCGGAGGTCTGCGAACAGCAGCGCCGCCCGGATGGTTTCGCCGGTATTGCGCCGCAACGGCGATGCCAGCACGCGCGCCGCGCTGCGCCGGCCGAGATACGCCTCCAGCGCCGCCGTCAGTGTCGCGCGCGCCGCGAGCGCGGCGAGCGGCGCGGCCATGAACCGCGCCGCCTCGCGCAATTGATCCGCCTCGGCAGGTGTGAACGTGCGTGTCCCGATCCAGCCGAGGGTCGGACCATCCGGCCGCGTTCCAATCGTGCCCTCGTGGATCGGGCCGGGCGCGAGAGTTCCGAGCCAGCGCCGGCCGGCGTCGCCGGATCCCACCATATCGGGCATCGCAAAGGGTTGTTCCGGCGCGAATCCGAGCGCTTCGATGACCTCGCCATTGTCGGCACGCCACAGCCAGGTTCGTCTTGCAATCAGGGGGTGCGGAACCTCGAGCGTCAGAGCGCCGCCGGCAAGCGGCAGGCCATCCGTGATAAGATGGCTACCGAGGTCCGCCAGCAACCGGTTGGCGCCCGCGGTCTCGGCGGCGGCGTCGACCAGCCAGCTCAACGTCGAGGACAATTGCATCACACCATCATGGGGTTGACGCACCGCCCTTGTCACGAATTATCCCGGAGCACCGACTGTCAATGGAGCATGGATCGATGACTGAAGCCTTCATCGTTCAACGCGAGATCCAGATCGCAGCCCCGGCTGCAACCGTGTTCGCCTTCCTGACCGATCCGCAGAAGATCGTGAGCTGGATGGGGCTGGAAGCCGCGACCGAGACGCATCCCGGGGGCCTCTACTTCCTCAAGGGGCTCGGCAGCGATCGCAGCCGCGCCGCGCGCGGTGCGTTCCGCGAGGTCGTGCCGGTGCATCGTCTCGCCTACAGCTTCGGCTGGGAGGGCAGCGAGGAAGTGCCGCCGGGATCGAGCCTGATCGAGATCGACCTGATGGAGCAGGGCAACGGCACGCTGCTCCGCATGACCCATAGCGGCCTCCCGAACGCCGCGCAGTGCGATAGCCACGACAAGGGTTGGGCGCACTATATGGGCCGGCTCTCCCACGCGGCCGCCGGTCGGGATCCCGGCCCCGACCACGGACCGGCGTGAGGCAGCTAGGCCTTCTGCAGGAGTTTGTCGGCCACTATGTGTCACGGCCGACAACAAGGAAGGTGTGGAAGCAGGGCGGGCGCTGGTCAATGCCGTTTGGCCGACATATTCCGTCTGCTAATTGTGGATTGGTCCGGGACCGCCGCTCCTGTGGAAACCGCAATCCGTGATGCCTGACGTTCCGAATCTTTCCGAGCGACTGAGACAGAAGGACTTTCTCGGTTTCTTCAGCCGGTCGGCCGTGGACAAGGCCCTTGTTTACCGTGCCCAGGGCCGCGTCTCGGACGTGGAGATCAGCGAGGATCTTACCCGCGTGCATGCGCGGGTGAGTGGAACCGAACGCAAGCCTTATCGGGTCGAAATCGTGCTGGAGTTTGACGGCGATCGACTGGTCGACGTCGACGGCGATTGCAGCTGTCCAATGGCCGTGAACTGCAAGCATGTTGCCGCGACGCTCTTTGAAGCCTTGCACCGGCGGGCACCTTCGGCCGGTACGCCAATGCTGGCGTCGCGAGGCGCCGCGGGAAATGGGCAGCTGCGACCTGACGCGGCGCTGCCCTACCAAATCACGGAATGGATCGAGACGGTCGGCCGGTCGGTGCGGGACGCGGACTATCCGCCCGATGTCACGCAGCGATTGCTCTACTATCTGCAGCCCGCGTTGTCGGCAGGCTGCGTTCCCTGCATGGACGTGTCGCTGGTATCCGTGAAGATCCTGAAGACAGGCGAGTTCGGCAGCAAGGTGTCGCAGCCATCTTTGGCCGATTTTTCGGTCGATCGCGCTCCGAAATATTATCTCGGCTCCGACATTGACGTCCTCGTCAGGTTGTCCAGCGAGTTTCGGTCCGGCTACACGCTGGGCCGACGCGCGTATTCGGCCGACGTCCTGAAACGGATCGTCGCGACGGGGCGGGCGTTCTGGCGTGATCACAGCGGCGTGGCGCTGCAATGGAGCGATGCGCGCGACGGTCGCATCGCGTGGCGTCAGGTCAGCAAGGACGGGATCGGTCCGCTGTTGACCGTCGAAGGTGCAACGGCGCTCAACGCCGAGCCGCCGGTCTATGTCGACGCGGCTGCCGGATTGATCGGGCCGATCGGGTTGAATCTTCCGGAACGGCTGAGCAGCCGGCTTTTGTTGGCGCCTGCGATCCCGTATGCCCATGTCGCGCAAGTCGTGCAACATCTAGGCCAGAAATTGCCCGGCCTCGATCCTGGCTGGTTGCCGGAGCCTCCCGCCGCAGCGGTGAAGATCAACGTGGATCCGGAGCCGGTGCTTCGCCTTATGCTGGGGCGCAAGATGACCCATGCCTATTACTATGGCGGCGACCGTACGCCCGACCGCGTACCGGTGGCCCGCGTCAGCTTCCGCTACGGCCCGGTCGAAATCGAACAGTCGGAATCCGCGCATCGCGTGGAGTCGTTCTGCGACGGAAGCATTCACGTCGTTACGCGACGCAAGGCCAAAGAGAAGGAGATGGCTGCACGACTGACCAGTCTCGGCTTGGTCGACGCGAGATCGGCTTTCCCCCTGCTCGATGCCGTGCATACGAAGGACCTGGCCTTCGCGCAGCCGGCGGAATGGCTCGACTTCCTCAACGTCCAAGCCGCCGGTTTGCAAGCGGCTGGTTTCGAGATCCGCATCGACGACGATTTCCCGTACCGCCTGGCGACGTCGTCCGGGGTGTTCGATGCCGACTTCGAAAGCAGCGGCATCGACTGGTTCGAGCTAGCGCTCGGGATCGAGATTGATGGCGAACGCCGCGATCTTGCCCCGCTTCTGGCCACGCTAATATCGCAACCCGGATTCGCGCCAGAGACGGTCAAGCGGCTCGCGGACGATGGCGGCAGCGTCTACCTGCCGCTGGCCGACGGCCGCTATCTGGCGATGGCGGCCGATCGCTTCCTTCCGCTTGTACTGGCGCTCCATAGCTTGGCCTTGCGCGAAGCCTTCGTTGATGCGTCAGGGAAGATCCGGCTCTCGCGCGCCCAGATCGTGCCGCTGCTCGGTCTCGAAGCCGATCATTTCGTCTTCAGGGGAGCGGAAAATCTTCGTCGTATGGCGGGACTGCTCAGTGCCCGCGGATTGCCTTGTCCCGTCCTGCCATCCGATTTCAACACGGCCTTGAGACCCTACCAGACGCAAGGCGTGGCCTGGCTCGACCTGCTCAGGGAGAGCGGCTTGGGCGGCGTACTGGCCGACGACATGGGACTGGGCAAGACCGTTCAGATACTGGCGTTGTTGGCGCTGGAGAAGGCGCGCGGTCATCTGACGGATCCCGCGATCGTCATCGCTCCCACAAGCCTGATGACCAACTGGTTCAACGAGGCGCGCAAGTTCACGCCAGGCTTAAGGGTTCTCGTTCTGCATGGTCCTGACCGCAGGCAGAGTTTCGAAGCGATCGCCGATCACGATCTGGTTCTTACGACCTATCCGCTGATCGCGCGCGACCACGTGGTGCTGCTCGCGCGCGAATGGCACGTCGCAGTGCTTGACGAGGCTCAGACCATCAAGAATTCCAACACGGCGACGACGCGTCGGCTCCAGGGCATCCGCGCGCGGCATCGCTTCTGCTTGACCGGCACGCCGATGGAGAATCATCTCGGCGAACTCTGGTCGATCATGAGCTTTGCCAATCCAGGGTATCTCGGCGATCGGGCGACGTTCGTGCGCGACTGGCGGACGCCGATCGAGAAGCGCGCCGACCTCGGACGCGCCCGGGTGCTGACCCACCGCATCAAGCCATTCTTGTTGCGGCGGACCAAGCAGGAGGTGGCCGCCGAGTTGCCGCCGAAGAGCGAGTTTGCGGAGGGTGTCGTCCTCGAAGGCAGCCAGCGGGAGCTCTACGACGCCATCCGTCTGTCGATGTCGGACAAGGTCCGCAAGGCGATCCGGGAACGCGGCCTGGCCAAGAGCCATATCGTCGTGCTCGAAGCCCTTCTCAGGATGCGTCAGGCCTGCTGTGATCCCGCGCTGTTGAACCTCGGCGACGGCGTCCAGCGTCCGTCGGCAAAACTCGATCGGCTGATGGAGATGGTCGAAGAACTCCTGAGCGAGAAGCGCAAGATCATCGTATTCTCGCAGTTTACCTCCATGCTGGCGCTGATCCGCAAGCGCTGCGACGCGCTCGCGATCCGGTACAGCGTGCTAACCGGTGAAACGAAGGACCGCAGGAGCGCGATCGACGGGTTTCAGAACGGTGCCAGCGACCTCTTCCTGATCAGCCTGAAGGCCGGCGGTGTCGGACTCAACCTGACGGCCGCGGACACCGTGATCATCTTCGATCCCTGGTGGAATCCCGCGGTCGAGGAGCAGGCCATCGATCGTGCTCATCGCATCGGTCAGGACAAGGCCGTTTTTGTCTATCGGCTGGTGGCTACCGGTACGATCGAAGAGAAAATGGACGAACTCAAGGCCCGCAAGCGCGCGCTGGCCGACAGCATTTTCGATTCCCAGGGACGCGTCGGCGCTGCGCTCACGGAAGAGGACGTGCAGGCGCTGTTTGTGGATTGAACATAGCCTGGTCCGGATTTGGCGGCGGCTTTGGCCGAACTGGCCGCGTCATGTCGGCCATTTCGAGCCGAGGATGATCGAGCAGAAGTTCATCCTGGTGTAGTTCATGTCCTTCAGCGCCAGCACGTCGGCCTTGACGTTGCCGAAGGTCGTCAGCGGCTTCCTGATAGTGCCGGCGGCGAAATGATCGATGATGTTCTCCTTGAAGTTCGCCTCGCGCGGATGGTGCGCGCAGACATGGTCGCGGTGCTCGTGCGAGAAATCGTCATAGGCGATGCCGAGCACGTCCATCTCGACGCCGGCGGTGACCAGCGCAATGGTCGGACGCATATGCTCGGGGACACCGGGTGTGGTGTGCAGGGCGATTGAGGTCCAGACATCCTCGATGTCGCGCTCCGGAACGCCATAGCCCTTGAGGAAGTCGCGCGCGGCGTTGGCGCCGTCGACCTCGAAGCGCAGATCGGGGCTCGCGTGAGCAGCGGTGAGGCCCATGTCGTGAAACATGGCGCCGATATAGAGCAGCTCGGGGTCGAATTTCAGCTTGCGGCGGTTGCCGGTCAGCGCGCCCCAGAAGAACACGCGGCGGCTATGATTGTAGAGCAGGTCGTCCTCGGTATCGCGCACCAGCTGGGTGGCGGCGCGGGCCATCGCGCTGTCGGGTACGCGGATGCCGGCGATGATCTCGGTCATTTAAAGACGCTCCTCGATGTGGCAAGACGATGCCGTGGCGTGCGAACACGCGAGCCCGGCGCTTGTCTCTGCGGTGTGTGCGGATCACCGGATGGCGCGTTCCGTGGGGTGTTTGTCGCCCGCTTCGGCCCGATCCCGCAACGATCGCACGCCGCCGAATCGGGCCAACCAGACGTCGTTTCGCGCCAGCGGGCAGGGAGAAGGCATGGCGGTTCAAAGGGTCGCGATCGCGATTCACGAAGGGGTTCAGGCGCTCGATGTCGCGGGTCCCGTCGACGTGTTCGCGGAGACGAACGGCTTTGTGCCGGCGGGCGATGGCTATGAGACCGTGCTGGTCGGCGCCGGCTGCGAACCGCTGCGCGCGTCGAATGGCATGAAGATATCGGCCGACCTCAGCTTCGCCGAGGCACAGGAGAAGTTCGATATCCTGCTCGTGGCGGGCGGGCCGGCATTGCCCGACGCCGCGCCGGACCCCGAACTGACACAGTGGCTGCGCGGGGCGCCCGGGCGCGCCGAACTCTACGGTTCGATCTGCACCGGCGCCTTCGCGCTCGGCCATGCCGGGCTGCTCGACGGCCACAAGGTGACGACGCATTGGCAGAACGCGCAGCGGCTAGCGGCGCGCTTTCCGGCGGCCGAGGTAATCTTCGACCGCATCTACATTCGCGACGGACATCTGATGACCTCGGCCGGCGTGACCGCGGGGATCGATCTCGGCCTTGCGCTGGTCGCCGAGCGGCACGGGCCGCAGGTTGCGGTCGCGGTGGCCAAGCGGCTGGTCGTGGTGGCGCAGCGCCAGGGCGGGCAGTCGCAGTTCAGTCCCTATCTCACCGCGCCGGTCGATGAGGATTCGCCGATTGCGCGCGCGCAGGCGCATGTGATGCAGCATGTCGGCGAGCGCCACACGCTGCAGTCGCTGGCGGAAGCCGTCGGCATGAGCGTGCGCAATTTCGGCCGCGCCTTTGCGCAGGAGACCGGCATCACGCCGCACGAATTCGTCGAGCGGGCGCGGGTCGACGCCGCGCGCCGGCTGCTCGAGGGCTCGGACCGGCCGCTGAAGGCGGTTGCTTTCGACTGCGGCTTCGGCTCGGCCGACCGGATGCGGATCGTGTTCACCGAGCGGCTAGGCGTGTCGCCCGCGCAGTACCGCGCGAGTTTTCGCAAACTGTGATGCGGTTCATCAACCGGAGGCTGTATCGGGGATAGGATCGACGTCACCGACGCCGGATCCTGCCGCACATCTTCTCCCGAGAGGCCGCCCATGGACGCGCTCACGCTCTTCATCATCCGTCATGCCGAGAAGCCGGGCGATTCCTGGCCGGGACCCGGTTTCACCGCGGATGGCGTCTCCGACACCGAGTCGCTTGTGCTCCGTGGGTGGGAGCGTGCGGGCGCGTGGACCGCGTTGTTCGGCACCGATCTCACCGGCGGTGACTATGCCAAGCCCGATGCAATCTATGCCGCGACACCGGGCACCACGGCCAATCAGCCGCCGTCGAGCCGTCCGGCCGAGACGATCTCGGCGCTCGCCGCGCGTCGCGGCCTGACCCCGAACGAAAGCTTTGGCAAGGGCGATGAGCCGAGGCTGGTGCCTGCGGTGCTGGCGCTGAAGGGCGTCGTGCTGCTGTGCTGGGAGCACAAGGCGATCATCTCCGATATCCTTCCGCTGATCCCGGTCAGCAAGGGCACTCCGCCGACCAAATGGGAGGGCAGCCGGTTCGACGTCGTGCTGCGCTTCGACCGCGCCAAGGGCGACGACAAGTTCGCCTTCAAGGAGCTGTTTCCGAAATTGCTGTCGGGCGATTCCGACAAGCCGCTGGGTGGCTGAATAGCGTCGCAGCTTGGCCGATCAATCGAGCCCGAGCGCCTTGCGCGACTTCCGCGTGAGCTTTCCGGCGATGAGCGCGTGCGCCTGATCGAGATAGGCCTTGAGCTCGGCATCGGGCAGGGCGTCGTTCCTCACCAGTTGCACCCATGTGGCGCGCGCCAAATACGGCGCGGGCCGCGCCAGGCCCTGCTCGATCAGCAGCTGATAGGCCATGTTCGAGGTCTTGAACATGAAGCCGCCTGTGCTCTCGATGTAGCCGCCGGCCAGCGCGAACATCTTGCCGCCGACCTTGAACACCGACGTGCCTTCCCATTGCACCACCTTGGTGGCGGCGGGCAGGCGCAGGCAATGAGCTTCGAAGGTTTTTGGGCGCATGGATCACGGGGTTGAGTGGAATGTTCACCGTCAACGTCGCATATTCGCGACATGGGCAGTACCCTTCCGAATTGGCTTAGGAACGTCAGCACAGCGCGCGTCGTGACGTATGGCGTTGTACTTCTGATGGCGGCGCTCTTCCTCTACGGCCTCATCAGATTCCCTGATGCTCCGCAGCACCTGTGCGCCAGCGGATATTGTGGAAAGCAGGGCCAACCACATACGCTCGCCGAGTACAGCGACTTCAAGGTCTGGGAGCGAACGCTGTTCATCTGTTGGCCGATCGGAATGGTCGCCCTGTTTCTCCTCCAACGTTGGACGAGGGGCGGCAAATGACCCCTCAGGAACCCTAAAGCCCCAAAGCTGCTCCCCGAGCTGCCGACCGCCCGGCGGCGGGCCACTCACGAAAATGTGGGTTGTTGCCATTCCATCTGTAGATATATCGTAAGATATGTTTTCAGTAAGGAATGCACAAATGAGACGATCGATGTTTCGCGACCGGGAGGATGACGGCTTCCGGTTTGGGTTCTTCGCCATGGGCCGGCACGGCCGAGGCGGCCACCGCTTTGGCCGCGGCGGCCATGGCTTCTTCGGGCGGGGTGGCGGCGGTGACTTTCCGGGATCGCGGCGGCTTTCGTCGCAGGATCTGCAACTGGTCATCCTCGCGCTGCTCGGCGAGCAGCCGGCGCACGGCTACGAGCTGATCAAGCGGATCGAGGAACGGTCGGACGGTTTCTACAGCCCGAGCCCGGGCGTGATCTATCCGGCGCTGACATTCCTCGAGGAGATCGGCCATGCCAGCGTCACCCAGGACGCGGCGCGCAAGCTCTACAGCATCACCGAGCAGGGCAGGGCGTATCTCGCCGAGAACCGCGCGACCGCGGATACCATTCTCGAAGCGCTGTCGCGGATCGGCCGCCGCATGGAGGAGGTGCGTGAAGCCTTCGCCGGCGTGAGCGATCTCGATGGCGAAGCGTCCGACGAGGTGCACCGCGCCCGTCACGCGCTGAAGAGCGCGCTGCGCCAGAAGCGCGGCTGTGATGCCGCCGAGGCGCGGCGGATCGCAAAGATCCTCGACCGCGCGGCCGCTGAGATCCTGCAGCAATGACGCCGTCGCAGCAAAGGAGACCCTTCATGTACAACGCCGAACCGCACAGCGCGATCCGTGATGCGCGGGTCACGGCCGTCATCGAGCGCCTGCAAGCCACCCGCCGGGCGCCGGTGCGCGGCAACCCGATGCAGAGCGGCAGCCGCGACCCGCACGACTATGCCGAGCAGGGATTCTCGATCCACCCGGAGCAGGGCGAGCTGATCTATCTGTTGTGTCGCGGCTTGCGCGCGAGGCGCGTCGCCGAGTTCGCGACCTCGGTCGGAATGTCGACGCTCTATTTCGCCGCGGCGATGCGCGACAATGGCGGCGGCACAGTGATCGGATCGGAGATCGTGCCGGCCAAGGTCGCAGCGGCGAAGCGCAATCTCGCGGACGCCGGCCTGGCCGATTACGCCGACATCCGCGAGGGCGATGCGCGCAAGACGCTGCGCGATCTCGGCGGTCCCGTCGACTTCATCCTGATCGACGGCTGGCCGGGCGACAAGGGGCCGACGCTGGCGCGCCAGGTGATCGAGATCGTCGCGCCGCAGCTGCGCGTCGGTGGCTACGTCATGAACGACAATGCCGAGGCGGATTTCCTGGAGTTCGTGCGCGATCCAAAAAACGGCTTCGTCTCGATCACGCTGCCGCTCAAGGGTGGCACCGAGCTCTGCCTGAAGGTGGCGTAGCGGGGATTCGCCTGCTGGCGTGATTGTGAGCCACAACCACAACACGCCATGCTGGATTTTGCCGGCGCTTCTTGCTCTGTTCGAGGAAAATCAGGAGCGAAGCGCCGCATGTCCGAAGCCCCGCCGATTCATCCGCTCGATCGCCCAATCTGGAGCGCCTTGACCACGAGACAACGCGATTTGGCGGAGGGCGGCGCTGACGCGCGGCGCTTCCCGCTCGAGATCGCACCCTTCGCCGACATGGTCGACATGTCGCCAAAGAGCTTTGCCGCGCTGGGTGCGCTGCTGTCGGGACCTGAGATCGCGGTGCTGTTCACGCCCGATCCTGTCCCGGTGCCGCCGGAGTTCAAGGTGCTGCTGGCCGAGACCGGCGAGCAGATGATCGGCACGCCCGCTGACCATTCGGTGCCCGGCGTCGAGATCGTCACGCTCGGCGCTGCCGATGTTCCTGCGATGATGACGCTGACCGAGCTGACAAAGCCCGGACCGTTCAGTGCGCGGACGCATGAGCTCGGCAGCTTTTTCGGCATCCGCGTTGGCGGCGAACTGGTCGCGATGACCGGCGAACGGATGAAGCCGGGGAACTACACCGAGATGACCGCCGTCTGCGTGCATCCGGAGCATCGCGGCCGCGGCTACGCGCAGGCGCTGCTGTCGGCGGTCGCCCGCCAGATCGTGGCGCGCGGCGAAATTCCATTCCTGCACGTATTCACCAGCAACGTCTCGGCGATCGCGCTCTATCGCCGCCAGGGCATGGAGATCCGCCGCCGCCTGCACATCACGGTGTTGCAGAAACAGGGATAGGGATGCTCGGTAAACTGGGTTGAGGGAAATCCCCCATTCCTCATCGCCGATCTCGTGCTTACCTTTGCCGGATCGCAACACGATGAGAGAGGATATCTCGATGTCCGAGCAATCCCAGGACAAGCGTCCCGTAGCCGATCCGGCGGAGAACAACGCTTTCTTTCCGTCGCCTTACTCGCTTGGGCAATTCACCTCGGCCAGGTCGGATCTCTCCGGCGCGGACTATCCCAACGCCTACAGGGGTGGCCGCTGGAAAATTCTGATGATCGCCGCGGACGAGCGCTATCTGCTGTTGCAGAACGGCACGATGTTCTCGACCGGCAACCATCCCGTCGAGACCTTGTTGCCGATGTATCATCTCGACAAGGCGGGCTTCGAATTCGACATCGCGACCGTGTCGGGCAATCCGGTCAAATTCGAGCTCTGGGCGTTTCCGAAGGAGGACGACGCGGTCAAGAGCATCTACCAGAAGTATCTCGCCAGGCTGAAGCAGCCGCTGAAGCTCTCCGACGTGATCGAAAAAAAACTCGGCAAGGATTCCGACTATATCGCGGTGTTCATTCCCGGCGGCCATGGTGCGCTGATCGGCTTGCCCGAAAGCACCGACGTGAAGGCCACCCTGAAATGGGCGCTCGACAACGACAAGCACATCATCTCGCTTTGCCATGGCCCGGCGGCGCTGCTGGCGTCTGCGGTCGGCGAAACCAAGGGCGACTATCCCTTCAAGGACTACAAGATCTGCGCATTTCCCGACGCCATCGATCGGACGACGCCCGATATCGGCTACATGCCGGGCGCGCTGACCTGGGCT
This sequence comes from Bradyrhizobium ferriligni, assembly GCF_056837965.1. Taxonomy (NCBI): domain Bacteria; kingdom Pseudomonadati; phylum Pseudomonadota; class Alphaproteobacteria; order Hyphomicrobiales; family Nitrobacteraceae; genus Bradyrhizobium; species Bradyrhizobium ferriligni. The sequence continues at coordinate 8,908 of NZ_JBXEJO010000045.1, read as the reverse complement.
TTCGGCGAACAGTTGCAGGCGCTTGGCGTCGAGATTCTGAACAAGGACATCACCGGCAAGACCCATCAGGATCGCAAGCTGATCACCGGTGACAGCCCCTTCGCCGCCAACAATGTCGGCAAGGCGGCGGCAAAGGCTCTGCTTGATACGTTTGGCGGGCGCTGAGCGGTCGGCGGCTCAACCTCCGGGCGGCGCGATCTCGCCGCGCTGCCGGCGGCGGGCCGATGTCGCGCGCCTTGCAGGCCGACCTCGCTTGAGGGAAAATCCTCAACACGCTGGGCCGCGCGCCTCCGGCCTTCCGCAAGACACGATGGCACCGCATGGACCGCTACATCGAAGCCGTGGTTGCGATCGAGGGGAGCGAGAGCTTGCCCGCGATCCAGGCGGCGGTGCGGTCTGCGAGCGTGCCGCTAGGTTACGACCGGTTCGTGATGTTCTCGGCATCGCCGGCACGTGAGGACCTGGTCGACAGGATCTACTGGGTCGAAGGCGACTGGTTCGGCACAGGCGTGACGGTCGATGCCGAAACCTATGTCCGACATTGTCCGGTGACGCGCAATTTCCTCAATGTGGACGAGGCGTTTTTCTGGACCAAGGTGCTGTCGGCGCGCGGCGAGAAGTACCGCGTGGTGCGCACGCCGCGCGGGCCCGGTTTCCATGGGCTGCAGGTTCCGGTGTTCGGGCGCACCGGCCTTGAAGGCGCGATGAGCTTCGCCGGGACGCGGATCGATGCGTCGCCGCGGACCCGTGCGGCGCTGACGATGATCGGCGCTGCCGCCTTCCGCGCCGCCCGCGGGCTGATGGAAGCGCACGAGCCGAACGGTGCGTCGAGCCTGTCGCCGCGCGAGCGCGAGGTGCTGCGCTGGATCTCCGCCGGACGGCGCCAGGCCGACATCGCGGCATCGCTCGGCCTTTCCGAACGCACGGTCGAGAACCATGTGCGGCGAGCGCGGCTTCGGCTCGGCGTCGCCACGACCGCGCAAGCCATCCGGCTCGCGATCCGCAGCGGTGAGATCGAGGACTGAGGCGCTTGCGGACGGCCGCCACGGAGCCGGGCCTGCGATAGCTGCGGCTCAGTGTTTCTTCGCCGTCTTCGCCCTGATCTTTGGCCTATGCGTGCCCGCAGCGATCCGCGTCAATGCATCGGCAAATGCACGTGCCGCAGGTCCCAGCGGTTCATCGAGCCGGTGGGCGAGATAGGCCTCCATCGCAAGCGCGGCGTTGCGGCCGAGTGCGCCGGTTTCGACCCGCACAAGGCGGCGCTCCTTCAGGTCGCGCGCCACCTGCCAGAGCGGCAGCCGCCCCCAGCCGAGCCCGGCCAGGATCATGGCGTGCTTGGTGTCCTGATTGCTCACTCTGCAAATCTGCGGCGAGAGCACGCCGAAGCTGCGGCCCTCCGACAGCGGGGTCGGATCCGACAGCACGATCTGCAGATGATCGGCGAGATCAGCCACACTCTTGCAGCCGCGGCGCGCGAGCGGATGGCTTGCGGAGGCGACGGCGACGATCTGCACCGCGCAGATTGCATCGAGCGCGAGGCGCGGATCGCGAAAATCCTCGCCGACCGTGACGGCGAGCGCGCTGCGCCGTTCGGTCAAGCCGGCGATCGGACCGCCCATCGGTTCGACCGCGAGCCGCACGCTGACGGACGGATAGGCCGCTCGCATTTCCGTCAGCGCCGCGCCGACGGCGGCGATCGGAAACAGCGTATCGACGACGAGCGAGAGTTCCGATTCCACCCCGTCGCCCAGGCCGCGCGCCCGCGCCCGCATCGCGTCGACACGGAGCAGCAGGTCGCGCGCGTTGCCCAGCAGGGCCTTGCCCTCGGCCGTCAGCGCCGGGCGATGGCTGGAGCGGTCGAACAGCGTGAGCCCGAGTTCGGCCTCGAGGTTGGCGATGGCATGGCTGACCGCGGATTGCACCCGCGCCAGCTTGGCCGCGGCGGCGCGAAAGCTGCCGCTCTCGGCGATGGCGACAAAGGTGCGGATCTGATCGAGCGTGAGGTTATCGAGCATGATCTATGAAATCGATCAATCGGATGCAAAACATATCACTCCTGTCGATGGTCGGGAAACGCTATCTCTGTGGGGTGAGCCAGGGGCGGAGTGGACGCATGACGATCGAGACGGCCGTGATGCAGCAGAGCGAGGCGAAGCGATGGGCGACGGTCGCCATCGTGATCGGTTGCGGTATCGGCGCGGCGCTGCAGGTCGGCAAGGTTCCGATTGCCGCCTCGATGCTGCAACAGAGCCTCGGCATTGACCTTGCCGTGGTCGGAACGATCGCCGGCATCTTTGCGGTCCTGGGGCTTGTCGGCAGTGTCCCGGCGGGCGTGGTGATTGCCGCGGTTGGCGCGCGCAGGGTGCTGCTGTGCGGGCTCGCGGCCATCACGCTGGGTGCGGCCTCGGGCGCGCTCGCGCCACAGCTCGCGGTGCTATTGGCATCGCGCCTGCTGGAGGGGCTCGGCTTCCTGCTGGTGATGGTCGCGGCTCCTGCATTGCTCGATCGTGTCGTCGATGTCAGCGCACGCGACGTCACCATGGCGGTGTGGAGCTGCGTGATGCCGTTCGGGATCGCGCTGGCGCTGGTCGCCGGCCCGATCTTCGATGGCTGGCGCACGATCTGGTGGGCCAGTGCTGCCTTTGTCGCCGTGCTGTTCATCCTTGCGAGCCTCATCGCGCCGGAAGTGGCATCGCGGACCGGCGCGGCGCGGAGCGGTTTGATGCAGGAAGCCACCGCGCTGGCGCGGCGCCGCACCCCGGCGCTTCTGATGGTGCTGTTTGCGCTCTACAGCCTGATGTTCTTTGCGTTGTTCAGCTTCCTGCCGATCCTGTTGTCCGAGCGGCTCGGCGTGTCCAGCCAAGGCGCCGGCGCGCTCAGTGCGTTGGCCGCGGCCGGCAACGTCGTCGGCAATCTCGCCGCCGGTCATCTGCTTGCGCGCGGCGTCAGCCGCAACCTGCTGATCGCCGTGGCGGCATTCGTGATGGGCGCGTCCGCGTTCGGAATCTTCCTGCCGGTGCTCGGCGGTTGGGGGGCATTCTGGCTGTGCCTGCTGTTCTCCGCGATCGGCGGCCTGATCCCGGCGACGTTGCTTGCAACCGCACCAGCCGCGGCGCGATCGGCGGCGATGGTGCCGGTGATGATGGGCCTGCTGATGACGGGCAGCAATTTCGGCCAGGTCACCGGTCCGATCGCGGTCGGCGCTGTGGTCTCGGCATGGGGCTGGGGCGCGGCTTGCGCGATGGTGGTGGCCGCGGCGATCCTTGCCGGTCTCGCGGCGTGGATGTTGGCGCGCGGCGATCACAAGCGCGTAAGCGAGGCGACGGACCCGGCTTGACGCCGCGCGCGCAGGAGCCGAAGGAGTGAAGGTCTCTCACGCCAACGACAACAGGAACCTTCATGACACGCGTGCGCTGTATCACCGAAATGGGCATGGGCGTCGACGTTCACGGCCGCGACGCCACCAAGGCCGCCAAGCGGGCCGTCTCGGACGCCATCCGCCATTCCAGCCTCGGCTTCTTCCGCATGCTCGGCAAGACCGCCAACGACATGTTCGTCGACGTCACAATCGCCGTGCCGAATCCCGAAGATGTCGATACCGCAGCGGTCGCGAAGGAATTGCCCTATGGCACCAAGACCGTGAAGGCGATCGCGGGCGGGCTTGAGATTGCGTCCGATCTCGGCAACGACCCGATCCTGATCGCGAACGCCGCCGTCATCGTCAGCTTCGACGACGGCAAGTGACGGAAGCGCGTCAGGCGACCGGCATGCCTGCGCTATTCGCTGCTTCTGAAATAGTCGGGCTTGCCGGTCGTCCACGTCTCGCCCCAATGCTGGCCGCCGCCATCGACGGTCAGCGTCTCGCCGGTGATGAACTTGCCGGAGGGCGCGGCGAGGTAGACGGCTGCCTCCGCAATGTCCCAGGGCGTGCCCGGGCGCATCATCGGATTGGAGCGCGGATAGGCGGCGCGCGCCGCTTCGCTATAGACGTTCCAGCCCTCGGTCTCGATCGCGCCGGGCGCGATGCAGTTGATGCGGATGTTCAGCGGCGCCCATTCGACCGCGAGCGCGCGCGACAGGCCGATCACACCGGAGCGTGCCGCGATCGAATGCGCAATGCCGTAGAGGCCGTGCGTCGTAACCACGACGATGTTGACGATGCTGCCGGGATGCTTGCGGTCGCGCCAGCGCTGCGCCGCGGCCTGCATCATGTACCAGGTGCCGTTGAGGTTGGTGTTGATGACCGCATTCCAGCCCTTGATCGAGACGTCGATCGCGGGTTGCGGGAACTGGCCGCCGGCGCTGTTGACGAGATGATCGACGCGGCCGTGCTCGGTCCACAGCGCCTCGAACATCGCATTGACCGCGTCGGGATCCTTGATGTCGGCGACATGCGCGGACGCCTTGAGCCCGCGATGGCCGAGATGATCGACCAGTGCGTCGAGCCTGTCGGCATTGCGGCCGGCGACCACGACATACGCGCCGAGCCGGGCGAACAGCCAGGCGATGGCGCGGCCGATGCCGCCGGCGCCGCCGGACACCACGGTCACCTGACCGGCGAGCGCATCGGCTGCGAACACGGTCGGGTGCGTTGCGAGTTCGTCGTCGGAGAGGCCGAGCGTTGCACCCGTTGTTGCGCCTGTCTGTTGATCGTTCATGGCCGGTTGCAGACCTTGCGGCTTTCACTGAGCTCCGTACATTAGCCATCCAACAACAACCATGCAAAGCAACAACCCTGCAAAGAATGTCGACATGACCGACTTGTCTGCCTTTCCCATCACAAAACGCTGGCCCGCCCAGCATCCGGACCGCCTGCAGCTCTATTCGCTGCCGACGCCGAACGGCGTGAAGGTCTCGATCATGCTGGAGGAGACCGGGCTGCCCTACGAGGTCCATCTCGTCGACTTCAACAAAGATGACCAGAAGACGCCGGAGTTCCTGTCGCTGAATCCGAACGGCAAGATCCCGGCGATCCTCGATCCCAACGGTCCGGGCGGCAAGCCGCTGCCATTGTTCGAATCCGGCGCCATCCTGCAATATCTCGCCGACAAGACCGGCAAGCTGTTGCCGGCGGACGCGGCGCGCCGCTATCAGGCCATCCAGTGGGTGCATTTCCAGATGGGCGGCATCGGGCCGATGTTCGGCCAGGTCGGGTTCTTCCACAAATTCGCCGGCAAGGACTACGAGGACAAGCGGCCGCTGCAGCGCTACGTCGCCGAGTCCAAGCGCCTGCTCGGCGTGATGGAGACGCATCTCGCCGGACGGCAGTGGTTCATGGACGATGAATACAGCATCGCCGACATCTCGATGCTCGGCTGGGTGCGCAATCTGATCGGCTTCTACGGCGCGCGCGAGCTCGTCGAATTCGAACAGTTCACGCAGGTCGCGGCCTGGCTGGAGCGCGGTCTCAAGCGGCCGGCGGTGGAGCGCGGCTTGAATATTCCGAAGCGCCCCTAACGCGCCGACTTCAGCAGCTCATAGACGACGGGATTGTCGGCACAGGCGGCAAAGCCGCACTCGAGCAGGGTAGAGAGCACATTCAGCGTGGTCAGCCCGATCACCAGCCACACCGCGCCTTGCGCGAACCTGCCGGGCGAGCTGCCCGGCGCCGCGCGGTGCTCGAATTGGCGGTCGAACAGCAGCATCGCCGCGAGCAGCACGATGGCGGCGATGAAGCCGATCAGCGCCCACGTATAATAGTGATAGCCGAGCAGCGCCGAACCGTAGCCGGCATCGCCGGGGAGGATGTGCAGCAGCACTTGCCGGGTCGAGACCGTGGCGCCGAGGACGGCTGTCAGCAGCGACAACGCATAATGACTCGGCCGCGGCCCGAAGCGGATATTGAGGATCGGCCCGACCGCCAGCAGGGCGAACAGGATGCGCTGCAACAGACAGAGCGGGCAGGGCAGCTCGTGGAGCAGCAGCTGCGCGGCAAAGGCGGCGGCCAGCACCAGCGCCAGCCCATAGAGCGCGACGGCATTGAGGGTGACGGCCTGCGTGTCGTTCATGGCTGGCCTCAGAACGACAAGGTCAGACGGTCGGTGGCGTGGCGCAGCAAGGTCGCGGCGCAGGCGATCAGGATCACCGCGAACAGGCCGATCGCGACGGGGCGTGGGCCACGCCAGGCCACCAGCATGGCGATGGTGATGGCGAGAAACAATGCGGTGAATTCCATCCCCAGCCTCCCGATGCGAGCCGGACGCAGTCTATGACAGATTCGTGTGCGCTCGCGACCGCGCGAATGGGCATTGTCGCTTGCGCGCGGCTCCGCCAAGATGGCATCACCAGTTGAGTTCATCCTAGCCGGGGCGCCTCATGACCACAGCCGCGATCAAGCCCGTTGCCCGTCCCCATCATCAGCCCTGGTACAAGATCCTCTACGTCCAGGTGCTGATCGCGATCGTGGCAGGTGTCCTGATCGGATATTTCTATCCGAATCTCGGCAAGGAATTGAAGCCGCTGGGCGACGGCTTCATCGCGCTGATCAAGATGATGATCGCGCCGGTCATCTTCTGCACCGTGGTGCATGGCATCTCCTCGATGGGCGATCTCAAGCGCGTCGGCCGGGTCGGGTTGAAGACGCTGATCTATTTCGAGGCGGTGTCGACGGTGGCGCTTGCGGTCGGCCTTCTGGTCGGCGAGCTGCTGCAGCCCGGCCACGGCTTCAACATCGATCCCTCCACGATCGACCCGAAATCGGTCTCCAACTACGTCACGCAGGCCAAAGAGCAGGGCATCGTCGCCCATCTGATGGCGATCATTCCGGACAGCTATCTCGGCGCAGTGGCGCGCGGCGACCTGTTGCAGGTGCTGCTGATCTCGATCCTCTCGGGCTTCGCCATCGCTCTCATGGGCAAGGTCGGCGAGCCGATTGCGTCCGCGATCGACACGGCCGCCAAGATGTTCTTCGGCATCATCCGGATCATCGTCCGCGTCGCGCCGCTCGGCGCATTCGGCGCGATGGCCTTCACAGTCGGCGCCTACGGCCTCGGCTCGCTGTTGAATCTGGCAGCGCTGATCGCGACCTTCTATCTCACCAGCATCCTGTTCGTGCTGATCGTGCTGGGCGCCATCGCACGGCTCGCCGGCTTCTCGATCATCCGCTTCATCGCCTACATCAAGGACGAGCTCCTGATCGTGCTCGGCACGTCGTCGTCGGAAACGGTGCTGCCGCAGATGATCCAGAAGATGGAGCATCTCGGCGCCTCGCGCTCGGTGGTCGGCCTCGTGGTGCCGACCGGCTACAGCTTCAATCTCGACGGCACCAATATCTACATGACGCTGGCGACGCTGTTCCTGGCGCAGGCCACCAACACGCATCTGACGATCTGGCAGGAGCTCGGCATTCTGGGCATCGCCATGATCACCTCGAAGGGCGCTTCCGGCGTCACCGGCGCGGGCTTCATCACGCTGGCCGCGACGCTGTCGATCGTGCCCGACATTCCGATCCAGTCGATCGCGATCCTGGTCGGCATCGACAAGTTCATGAGCGAGTGCCGCGCGCTGACCAATTTGATCGGCAACGGCGTCGCCTGCGTCGTGATCAGCCTCTCCGAAGGCGAGCTCGACAAGCAGGCGCTGCACGAGACGATGGCGCATCCGCTCGAGCTCGGCGAGGCGCTGGAGCCGGGCGGCTCCGGATAGAGCAACATGAAGTCATGGGGCCGTCGCAGGGGGCGCTGCCAAAATATCGAAAACAACCCCATGCAAAGGAGCCGGCGGCGGCCGGCGTTCGACCAGGCAACTTGACACGTCGGGCAACTCAGGGGTATTCTTCTAATATTCCGAAATTACGCAGGTGTCGCTCCGTCCCAAGTCGCTTCGTCCCAAGTCGCTTCGTCCCAAGGCTGTCGCATATGGCATTTGCGGGCTTCTGCAACTGACGCTTCCACGTCGCGGGCGGGAGAGGGAACGCGTCTTGTTCGCGGCCGCAGCCTGGGTCGTGAACCCATAAAGTTGGAAGCGTGCGCACGGTAGGATGACGACTATGCGCCAAGCCTTGAGTGCATGATGCGCCATCGATCGTCCGTTGCGCGGCTGGCTTGCCTCTGCGAGTTCCTACATCCAGCCCAATCCAGGAATGCTTAACTATGCTCACCGTCTATGGTGAAGGTCGCGGCTTCCGTGTTGTCTGGCTGCTCGAGGAATTGGGATTGGCCTATCGGCTGCGCCCGGTCGATCTGCTCGCAGCCGAGATTGATCGCGATTTCCTCGCGATCAACCCCGCCGGCTTCATTCCCGCGCTGCAGGACGGCGAGACGATCATGGTCGAATCGATCGCGATCCTTGAGTACCTGCTCGCCCGCCACGGCTCAGCTTCGCTCGCCGTCGCCCCGGACGATCCCGCCTTCGCTTCCTATCTGCAATTTCTCCACTTGGGCGAGGCCGGGCTCGCCGGGCCGATGAACGCCGTCATTGTCGGTCGCCAACTGGCGCCCGCAGCCGAGCGAGATGCCCGGGTTACCCGCTGGGCTCTCGAGACCTTCGAGAGCCGGCTGGGGTTGGTTATCCGCCGCCTCGCGGATTGCCCCTATCTCGCCGGCGACCGATTCACTGCTGCCGATATCTCGGTGAGCTACGCCCTCCTGCTCGGCATGCGAACCGGCAACTACGTCCCAGGTCCTACCGAGCGGGACTATCTCGCCCGCACGACGGCACGCCCTGCCTACGCGCGGGCGATGGAGAGCTGCCAGGCCACCAAGGCTTGGGCGGCGAGATCACCGGGATTGTAGTGCTCGGTTCAATCCGGCTGTGGCTCCGCCCTAACGAGTCTGCTGCCTGGCACTACTTTGGCAGAATTGGTTTGCGCCACTGTTTTTCAAGGATTTGCTTTCGGCAATACGGGCACTGCTGAGACGGCGGTCGAAGGATGAGATCAACGATGGCGTGACGTACGGCGGGCATGGTT
>NZ_JBXEJO010000044.1:0-85638 GCF_056837965.1 Bradyrhizobium ferriligni | reverse complement strand
GTGCACGGCGCACCGGGACTCTCGCGCGTCGCCAACGCTTCGTGGCGTCGATGCAAGGACCTTGTCACAGCAAAGAGAGGAAGCCAGAATGGGTGAGATGAAGCGCGACAGACGACCGATTAAGAGTGCAAGATAAAAGCACTGTCGCCGAAGGGCGGCCAAGTGGTTGTCTGCACATCCTAGAGTTGGCGCCATTGGCGCGCTACGTATCGCCACCACGTGCTCAACCGACGTAGTCTCTTCGTGAAATTCGTCTGCGTGCTCCGTTTGGGTTTGTCGTGCGGAGAATTCCGGAATCTCGCCGGCAGCAGCGCAGGCGAACTTCTCGAAATATGCTTTCATGTCGACGGAGACCGCCGCGCAACGGTCGCTTCCAAGTCACGTCCAATTGTTCTCAGGACCGTTTCGATCGGCCGCTACTGTTTGGCACACATCGAAGCTTCTCGGAGTTAAGGCGCGGGCGCTCTTTGAAGGGATGAGCGAAATAGGGTGATGAGACGCGGGCTTGAATCGAGGGCTTGACCGCGCGTTCGATCCAGCCTGCAATATGTCGCAGAACGGCCCGAAGGCTTCACTTCCGATAGGTTCTAAGCATCCATGTCAGACTGGCTCTCTTCTGCTATCGACTACATCCCCCCTTGGATCGACTATCAGCGGGAATTATTCGATCAGCCCGGTGTGTCGCTGGCGATCGCTCACAAAGGTCAGGTGCTGCTCGAGCACGCAAGCGGCATCGCCGATCTTGCAACCCGCGAACCGCTCACCTCTCGTCATCGCTTTCGCGTCGCCTCCCATTCGAAGACTTTTACGGCGGCTGGGATCATGTTGTTGCGCGAGCGCGGCAAAATTCGGCTTGACGACCGCCTGGGTCAGTATCTGGCAAATCTGACGCCGGAGGTCTCCGACGTCACTATTTCGCAGCTGCTTTCTCATGCCGCGGGCCTGACCCGCGACGGGCCTGACAGCGGTCAGTTCTCGGACCGCCGGCCCTTCCTCAGTGAGGCGGAGTTTCGCGCCGATCTCTCCGCGCCTCAGCCTCTCGCGCCTGGGGTCACGTTCAAGTACTCCAATCACGGTTTCGCGCTGTTAGGCAAAGTCATCGAGAGGGTGACCGATGAGCCATACGGTCGGTGGATCTATGATCATGTCGTCGCCCCAGCCGGCCTCACCGAGACGACACCCGACTTCGATCCGATCGTCTGTCGTCCATTCGCACGTGGCCACTCGACGCGCCACCCTTATGGCCGGCGCTTCGTCATCCCCGGGGACAATTTGACGAACGATATGGTCTCGGCGACAGGCTTCACGGCTACGGCCGGCGACCTCGCGCTGTTTGTCGGTCAGCTTTCTCCCGGCGCCCAATCGAGTATTTTGACAGCGACAAGCCGCCGCGAGATGACCCGGCGCCACTGGCGCGATGCCCACTCACAACTGGAGCGCTACTACGGTTTAGGCACGATTTCCGGTCCGCCGGGACCGTGGAGTTGGGTGGGGCATGCCGGTGGCTTCCAAGGAACGCTGACGCGCACAGTGGTTCTGCCGGAACAAGATATAGCGATCAGCATCCTTACCAATGCGATAGACGGTCTCGCGAACGTCTGGTTCGAGAGCGTGATCCACATTCTAAAGACCGTCCACGATCTCGGCGTCCCGGGACCTGCAACCGCTCACTGGCGTGGCCGCTGGTGGACCCTGTGGGGTCCGTTGGATTTGGTGCCTGGCAAAGACAAGGTGTTAGTTGCGATGCCAGGCCAACTGTCCCCATTCTTGGATGCGACCGAACTGAGCCCGTCAGGTATCGACGAAGCGATCGTTGCGTCGGCGCAGGCATTCGGCGATCTCGGTGAGGCCTGCCTCCTCGTCCGCGGGCCTGCAGGCAACATCGAGGGAGTCAGAATCGGCAGCAAGCACCTGGTGACTGAAGACGCGATCAAGTCTGAAGTACAGCATCGGTACCAACCGAGCGCGCACGCAACCTAGACAGCGATCCGCTGTCGTTCCATCGACTGTAAGGCCCCCTAAAGGCTGGGTTAAGTCAATAGTTTGATACCCGATCTATGGCGGTTCTTACCAAGGCGATTGCGCGTTCGAGCCGGCTGAATAGAAGTGCGAGATCTTCCGGGGTTGCCTCTTCCATTCGTAGCGTTTCCGCGCTCAATGTTTCTCTCATGAGTTCGTCAATTGAAGAGACGATCTCCGCTGCCTGGCCAAGTTCACCAAAAACATTCGGAGTTGATAATCCTGGGACAATCTCGCCACATGGCGTGATGCGTACCGACAGCATGGTTTTCGAGAGCAAGAGCTTCTCGACAATCTCCACTGGCAGATCGACGGCCGAAACGACCGCCCCGTCCAACCGATACCCAAACCGGTATACGCCGGCGTAGGGCGAGGTCGCGTCGGGTGCTTCAATGAAGGGCTCTAGGTCGGACGCCTGAGGCTTCATAACGTCTCGATAGTTGCGCGCGTCTATATCGCAAAAAAGAGGCGATATGGACTATATTCCCTAGAGACTATATGCCCCATCGTGCCCGATCCTGCAATGCAAGATTGGTGCAGCATCGTAGGGGGAAATGTGCGACGGCTGCGGCAATCGAGGCACATGACGCAAGAGGAACTCGCCTTTGAGGCGCAAATAGATCTGACTTACGTTGGTGGCATTGAGCGGGGCCGTCGAAATCCCAGTTTGTTGGTCATGGCGAGAATCGCACGGGCGCTCTCTGTGCCCATCACTAAACTATTTGTGGAATCCTGAAATCGGCAAAGACGACCGAGGCGCCGTGCCCCTCTGTCAGGCTTGATTGGCCAGCGTTTGTTCCCAACGGGCCCAATGTAGGCCTTTGAACGCGTCGGGGCTCTGAAATGACGAGGCTTCAGGCCCTTGCTCGGGTCGATTTCGAACATGAGGTCGAATTTGCCGGGCGGCGGCATTTTGTGGTCCAGCGCAGCGATTTCGAAGTTCCAGGTTGAGAGCCGAAAAGCGACCGGAGGCAGCATCAATGCGGCGCGCAGTTGCCCTCTCCGTTGCAGCCGGTAATTTTAAATTGGCTAGACTATTCAATGGATTGCGTCAATTTGAACGATACGAGGCGCGGCATCGCGAGCGATCGCTGGTGGGTCGAACCCAGACAATGGTCGATTGTACATCGCGGTTGTCACACGCTATGCCTTTCGGAAGTCGACAGGGCAGCGGACTGACGGCGTATGGGGCGGCGTAAAAGCGCATCGAACACTGGAACTGGCCTTTTGCTCGTGCTGGGCGCGCTGTTCGCCGCCCTGACGGCGGTGTACCAATTCGTCGTCGAGCATCTGGTCGCAGTCGGGACGATCTGCGTAGTTCTCGCGATCGCTTTCCTTTTTGTCAGGTTCGGAACGCGCAAGCCGTCTCCAGTTTCTGCCGCGGGATCCATCGACCGCCCGCCGACGATCGGCGCCGTGCACAGGGCAACCCCGGTGAAATCCGGCGGGAAAGGCCCCCGTCAACGACCTAGCACCGCGAAGTGGATTAAACCAGGCGAGAACATCACCGTTCAAGGCGTCGACATATCCGCGGGCCTCTTCTACTTCGGACCGTCCTTGGCGTTCGAAGGCCGGGAAATCGACGCCTACGCCGTAAATTCGCAGCTCCCCGCGAAATCATCCCGCCCGGACGTCCCGGGTGCTTCGATGCCATACTGGCCGTCCTACGCCGATGTGCCACCTGCGGCCAGGCGCGCGTTTCTCGATTGGATGTCTACCGGACGTCGGTCGACCTCATACGGCATCGGGCACGTCTTTCTGTTCTTCTACGGGTTGGAGCACCGATTGTTCGTCGAGCGCGATCTCGCGAGCGCGCCGGAGCTCGTCGCCGAAGTCGAGCGGCTGGCGGCCGCGCGTACGGACAGCGATTCCTTTCAAGGCTACGCGAAACGTTTCCTCGACGTGGCGAGGTGCGCGGCAGGTATTCCGTTCCCGGCCCCCGAATTATCGCCTGAGCGTTCTTATTCGTCCGAGATGGACCTTGGTGTGCGAATGCATCTTGGGCATCGCCTTTCGCAATCGCGAGTTCTTCTGTCTGAAGACGCTCTCGTCTGGGTGCTTGCCTCGCAGGACGTCTACTTGCGCACGGCCGCCGTCCGATGCTTCGGCGAATTCGTCACCTTGTGGCACCTGCGCTTCCGGGCGAGGTTCGCTGAGGGATTCATCGTCGAGACCTCCGGCAATATCGACGTCGAATACCAAGCGGCGAGCGGCGCTTTCACGGTCCAGGTGGACGGACCGCACAGACATTATCCGGACGTCGCGAAGGCGACGAAATCTCCCGAACCATTGAGGCAGCTCGTGCAGGATTGTACCGACGAACTCGATAGCTTCAGCCGATTGCTGGGAAAGCGACCGGACGCGAGGAATTCGGTGCAGGCCGCGCTCGTGCTGCCGTCCGATCTCCTGTCAGAGACCGGCTTCGAGGCTTTGAACCAGTTCAAGGCCCGCCTGTCGGAGGTGATGGGCGGCCAGGGTCGCGCCAGCACCAAGATGCACACGGTCCTTCAGGCGGCGAACTTCGAAATTCAGGAGCAGGGGAAGGTATCGCCGGTGCTCGCCGACCAATTGAGCCAAGTGCTCGACCTCGTCGATGTGGCCATCGAGCCGGACCGTCGGTTCGGAAGCGCCGTCCCGCAGTCGGACGATCAGGTCTTTCTGTTCAGCGCTCCCGGCGGCGGGCATGTCGATCCCGAGCGTCCGGCCTATCGGACGATGAAGGCCCAGGTCGAGGTCGCCGTCCTCGCCGCGGCGGCGGACGGCCAAACGTCCGGAGACGAGATGTCGCGCGTGATCGCCGGAATCCGGGACGGAAAAGATCTGAGCGCGATAGAGCGGGCGCGCCTTATCGCTTTCGCCGTGACGACCTTCAACAGCCCGCCGAAGCTGTCGAGGGTGATGAAGCGATTGGCCGAACGAAGCGACGCCGAACGCGAGGCGATCGCCAACGCCGCGCTTGCCGTCGTCGGAGGCAGCGGCAGCGTCGATCCGGACGAGGTCAAATTCCTCGAGCGGCTCCATAAGGCCTTGGGTCTTCCCAAGGAGCGCGTCTATTCCGAGCTGCACCGGGCGGCGCCGAGAATCGATGAGCCTGTGGCGATTTCGATCGAAAGGCGCGAGGCCGGAATACCGATTCCAAAGGAAGCGCCGCCGAAACCCGATTTCAGCGCAGACCTTAAAATTGACGTCGCGCGTCTCGCCCGAACGCAGCGCGAGACGGCAGCGGTTTCGGAGCTGCTGGCGAACATCTTCGAGGAAGAGCCGGCGCCCTCCACGGTCGAGACACCGGTCGCCGCCGCCGCAAATGGCGTATCCTTCGACGGCCTGGACCAGCAGCACACCGAGTTACTCGAGCTGATCGAATTGAAGGGATCGATACCGAAAGCCGAATTCGACAAGCGGGCACGCGCCATGAAGCTTCTTCCCGAGGGCGCTCTCGAACGCATAAACGACTGGTCCTTCGACCGCTTCGACGAACTTCTTTTGGAAGAGGGAGACGAAATCGTTATGGCGCCGCAACTGCGGCCGCGATTGGCTGAACTGAGAGAGACGACGACATGAGCAAGGCTCCAAAGGCGATTAAGCCGAAGGAACGCGATACGATCATCCAGGCGCTGAGCGCCGGCGTCGTTCCGCGAATAGGTCTTCCGCACATCCAGGTCGGCAGAGCCGCGGAGATCGGAGCGCTGCTGCGCGACATTGACCGGATCGCCGACGGCGGAGCATCCGTCAGGTTCGTGATCGGCGACTACGGCGCCGGCAAGACCTTTTTCGCAAACCTCATCCGATTGATCGCGCTGGAGCGAAAGTGCGTCACCGTCCATGCGGATCTCGCACCAGACCGGCGTATCCATGCCGGTGGCGGCCAGGCGAGAGCGTTGTATTCCGAAGCGGTCCGCAACATGGCGACGCGGACGAAGCCGGAAGGTGGCGCATTGGCGGCCGTCGTGGAACGGTTGGTGACGGATGCCGTGAAGGAAGCGGGAGAACGGCAGGTCGCCGTGGAGAAGGTCATCGACGACAAATTGGCGCCGATACAGGAATTCGTCGGCGGCTACGATTTCGCGACCGTCCTGAAGGCCTATTGGCGCGGGAGCGAGGCTTCCAACGAGGACCTCAAGACGGCGGCCCTGCGTTGGTTGCGCGGCGAATTCTCGACCAAGACGGAAGCGAACAAAGCACTCGGCGTCAGGACAATCATCGACGACGACAGCGTTTACGACTCCCTGAAATCCCTCGCGTGCCTGACGAAGGTGGCCGGCTATGCCGGGCTTCTCGTCATGCTCGACGAGATGGTGAACATCTACAAGCTGCAGAGCGCCCAGGCCCGAAAGCTGAATTTCGAGCAGATCCTCCGAATCGTCAACGACGCGCTGCAGGGCAACACGTTCAACATCGGCTTCATGATGTGCGGCACGCCGCAGTTCCTGATGGACTCTAGGAGAGGGTTGTACAGCTACGAAGCGTTGCAGTCGCGGCTCGCGGAGAACCAGTTCGCGACCGGAGGCCTGGTAGATCTTTCGGGGCCGGTCATCAACCTTCAGAGCCTGACGCCGGAGGATCTCCTCGTCCTGTTGTCGAACATCAGAAACGTCTTCGCCGCCGGCGATCCTTCCAAATATCTGGTCCCAGACGAGGCGTTGCCCGCGTTCATGCATCACTGCGACCGCCGGATCGGCGAAGCCTATTTCCGGACGCCGCGCACGACGGTCAAGGCGTTCGTCCAGTTGCTGTCCATCCTGGAACAGAATCCCGACGCCAAGTGGCAGGACCTGCTGGGGCAGGTAGAGGTCCCGGCCGACCGCCACGGTCAAGAGGAGATGGTCCCGGAGGGTGGCCCGCAAGCGGGAGATGGCGATGAGCTCACCAGCCTCCGTATCGGGACTTGAATCCGCCTATCATAGGCTCCACCCGAAGATCCGCCGCTGGATCCGCGATCAGGGCTGGGATGAACTGCGTGAGATCCAGGCCCGCACCATCATGGAGGTGCTCGACGGCGATCGCGACATCCTGATCGCAGCGACGACCGCCGCCGGCAAGACCGAAGCGGCATTTCTGCCGATCCTGACTTCGATCGCGGACCGGAAGGCTTCGGGTTTCTCGGTTCTCTACGTCAGTCCGCTCAAGGCCCTCATCAACGATCAGTTCAGGCGCCTAGAGGAAGTGTGCGCGAGCATGGAGATCCCGGTCGTCAAGTGGCATGGCGACGCGCCGCAAGCCGACAAGAAGAAGGCCATGAGCAAGCCGGACGGAGTAGCGCTCATCACGCCGGAGTCAATCGAAGCGATGTTCGTCCGTCGTCCTGCGGACGCCAAAAGGCTTCTCTCGGCCGCGGACTTCATCGTCGTCGACGAACTCCACTCTTTCCTGCAGGGACCGAGGGGCCTTCACGTCGCGAGCTTGCTCCGGCGCATCGATGCGATGGCGGCCCGCCCCGCGCGAAGGGTGGGTCTCTCGGCGACCATCGGCGATTTGGGACAGGCGCGCGCCTGGCTGCGACCAGTAGACCCGGATCGCGTCGCGGAACTTCTGGCGAAGTCCGACGCGCCCGAGTTGAGGCTCCAGGTCAGAGGGTACGTCGAGCCGCCCGATCTGAACGATCCGGATCACGCCGAGGGAGGGACGGGAGCCGAGGGCGGGATGGAGAACGATCTGCCGCATCGGATCGCGCTCGATTGGATTTCGGATCATCTGTTCGAGGCGCTGCGGGGCGGGAACAATCTCATCTTCGGCGGATCGAGGCGGACCGTGGAGTCGACCGCGGACCGTTTGCGGCGGCGATCCGAAAAGCTGAACGTCCCGAACGAATTCTACCCTCACCATGGGAGTCTGTCGAAGGTCTTGCGGGAGGAGCTGGAGGACCGACTCAAGGACGGCAAGCTGCCGACGACGGCGGTCTGCACCTCGACACTCGAGCTGGGCGTCGACATTGGTTCGGTGAAGTCGGTCGCCCAGATAGGTGCACCGCGTTCGCTGGCCTCGCTGAGGCAACGCCTGGGCCGGACAGGCAGGCGCCGCGGAACGCCGTCGGTTCTGCGCATCTACCTGAGAGAGCCTAACATCGACCGGAAGTCTGGAGTTCTTGACCGCCTTCGCCCCAACACGATCAGGTCAGTCGCCGTCGTCAGACTGCTTCTTCAGGGATTCGTCGAGGAAGCCGGCACGTCCCCGGAGATCGCGTCAACGTTGATCCATCAGATCCTTTCCGTGATCGTGGAGCGCGGAGGCATCAGACCCAAACCTCTGTACGATCTTCTGTGCGGGCCCGGGCCCTTCGCGTCGATTGCGCCCGCCGACTTCGCGAACCTGCTGCGCCATCTTGGATCCCGCGACGTGCGCTTCGTCGAGCAGGCTGATGATGGTACGTTGATGCTCGGACAGGAGGGCGAAAGGACCGCGCAATCGCGCAGCTTCTTCGCGGTCTTCGATTCCGGCGAAGAATGGCGACTGACGGTCGGCGGGCGAACTCTAGGAACGTTGCCGATCACCCATCCCATCCACAAGGACGGCTTGGTCGTCTTCGCCGGGAGGCGGTGGGTAGTCCAGGACCTGGACGAACAGACGATGACGCTGGTCGTCGCGCCTCATCCGGGTGGCGTCGTGCCGCGCTTCGAACCCTCGACCGGCGAGCCCGCGCACGACAGGCTAGTAGCGGAAATGCGATCGGTCTATCTCGCGAACGACGTGCCACCTTACCTCGACGAAAAGGCCAAGGTCTTGTTGTCCGAAGGACGCGAGATGTTCAGAAGTCTCGATCTGGAACATCGATGGTTGGTGCCGGAAGACCGGGACATGCACGTCTTTCTATGGAGAGGATCCCAAGCGACCGCGGTCTTCAGTGCGGCCTTGGCGATGGCCGGCCTCAAATCCGGCGTTCACGAACTAGGTGTTTCGGTCTCCAAGATCAAACAGGCGGAGCTTCGCCCGATCTTAGACAAGCTCGCGCAGATGCGGGAAATCGATCCCGAGGGCGTCGCGGAATTCGTCGCCAACATCAAGGTCGGAAAGTTTAGAGAGCAGGTCCCGGAAGGATTAGCACGATCGCTCTGGGCCGAGCAGAACCGGGGCAAGATAGCGGACATATCGGCGATGGCCGGCGGCCCGTAGCCGTCCGAGCTTTCGACCGCGAGGGGGAGAGACAACATGTACCGAACGGGCGGGAATCTTTTTCTCAGCGCCGGCGACCTCGTCGGACACCTGAATTGCCGGTACCTGACCGCGCTCGACGTCAAGGTGGCCAACGGCGAACTGGCTAAGCCGAAGATCTGGGACCCGGTGCTCGAAACGCTGGCGGAGCGAGGTGCCTCGCACGAGCGCGATTACGTCGATCACCTAACTTCGACCGGTACGGTCGTGACCTCGATCGACGGCGTGGGTGTCGACGCGACCGCGGTCGTCGCCACCCGCGAGGCTCTCGGCCGGGGCGATCCGATCATCGTGCAGGCGGCGTTGCAAAACGGCGCGTGGAGTGGCAGGGCCGACGTTCTCCGCCGCGTCGAGAAGCCCAGCCGGCTGGGCGCGTGGTCGTACCAGGTCACGGACACGAAGTTGTCCCGCGAAACGAAGGGCAACACGATCCTGCAGATATCGCTTTATTCCGATCTCCTGTCCGAGATGCAGGGTTGCGAGCCGGAATCCGCCTTCGTCGTCACGCCGGGAACGGATTTCACGCCCGAGGAACATCGGGTCGCCGACTACGCGGCTTATTACCGCCATGTCAGGGCCAGCCTCGAGAAGGCCGTGTCGGGCCAGGACGCCGTCGCCGCCTACCCGGAACCTATCGAGCATTGCGAAGTGTGCCGCTGGCGCGTCCATTGCGATGAGAAGCGGAGGGCTGACGACCACATGTCGCTGGTCGCGGGCATCAGCAAGTCCCAAATCGGCGAACTGGAACGGCGAGGAGTCAGCACGACCACGGAGCTCGCGGCGGTGCCTTTGCCGCTGCCATGGAGGCCCGATCGTGGCGCCGCGAGAAGCTTCGAAAAGATACGCGAGCAGGCGAGAATCCAGATCGAGGGGGGCAAGGTCGGCAGAACATTATACGAGACGCTCGCACCTGCGCAGGGTTTCGGATTGGCGCGTCTTCCGGAGCCGTCGCCTGGCGATATCTTCTTCGACTTCGAGGGAGATCCATTCGTCGGCGACGGCGGCCTCGAGTTCCTGTTCGGATACGTATACGCCGATCCGGACGGGGCAGAGCGATACACCGGAGACTGGGCCTCCGACAGGCGGGAGGAAAGGGCGGCCTTCGAGCGTTTCGTCGACTTCGTGACGCTGCGTCTGAAGCACTATCCGGACCTGCACATCTATCACTTCGCTCCGTACGAGCCTGCGGCGATGAAGCGCTTGATGGGTCGTTACGCGTCGCGCGAAGACGAGGTCGACAATCTTCTCCGCGGGGAGATCTTCGTCGATCTCTTCTCGGTCGTACGCCACGCGATCAGAGCCAGCGTGGAAAGCTACTCAATCAAGAAGCTCGAGCCGCTCTACGGCTTCGTCCGTAGCGTGCCGTTGACCGACGTCGGGGCCGTGATGGCCCGAACGCAGGCGCGTCTCGAACTTGCGGATCCTTTGGGCATTCCCGAAGCCGACAAGATCGCGATTAAGGGCTACAATCGCGACGACTGCGTCTCGACCAAAGGTTTGCGAAACTGGTTGGAAACAGTTCGAATGGCCATGGTCACCGCTGGCGCGACCATCGAACGGCCGGCGGCCCCGACTGCCGAGATCAGTCCCGAGCTCGACGAATGGCAAAAGAAGGTCGCCGCGCTCGTGGCAAGGCTTACCCTCGGCGTGCCCGACGACGTATTGCAACGCAGCCCCGAACAGCAGGCTAGGTGGCTCCTCGCCTTCATGCTCGACTGGCACGGCCGGGAGAAGAAGGCCGTCTGGTGGGAATACTTCCGGCTTCGTGATCTGTCCGCCGAGGACCTGCTTCACGAACGCGATGGCCTTTCGGACTTGACCTTCCGGAAGCGGGAGGGTGGTACCGCCAAGGCACCCGTCCATCGATACGCGTTCGCGCTCCAGGATACCGACATCCGGGAAGGCGACGAACTCAGGAGCATTGGAGGCGACAAGTTCGGGCGCGTCGTGGAAATTTCGCTCGAAGAGCGTACGATCGATATCAAAAAGCGAGGAGATACGGCCACGTTGCATCCCGAGGCCGTATTCGCTCACAGCTACGTCGACACACAGGTGCTCGCCGATTCCCTGATGCGGCTCGGAGAGTACGTGGCGGACCACGGGATGGAGGGCGACGGCGACCACAGGGCGGCACGGGATCTGCTGATGGGCGTCGCGCCCCGGCTGCGCGGACAGGTGTTTCAGATCGCGGGCGAGGAGACCCTCGCCGCGGCCGTCCGATCCGCGCTCAATCTCGAGCAAAGCGTCCTTCCGGTGCAGGGGCCGCCTGGTGCGGGCAAGACGTACACGGGCGCCCGCATGATCTGCGCGCTGGCGAAGGACGGACGGTCCGTCGGCATTACCGCCAACAGTCACAAAGTGATCTGCAACCTTCTGGAAGAGGTCGTCGTAGCGGCCCGCGAACAGGGTCTCGCGATCCGATGTATCCAGAAGGTTTCCGATAAGGAGGACGACCGGCCGCCGCTGCGGTTCACGACCGACAACGCGGCCTTTCTCGACGCCCTGCATTCGGACTGCAAGGTCGGCGGCGCGACGGCCTGGTTCTGGGCGAGGACCGATGCCGAAAGCAGCGTCGACGTTCTTTTCATCGACGAGGCCGCTCAGATGTCGCTTGCGAACGTCCTGGCAGTGTCCCAGTCCGCCAAAAGCATCATTCTCCTTGGTGATCCCCGGCAGCTCGAGCAGCCGATCCAAGGTAGTCATCCGGATGGCATCGATGTCTCCTCCCTCGATCACATCCTCGGCGTCCACGCGACGGTCCCGGCCGACCGTGGTCTCTTTCTGCCCGAGACGTGGCGACTTCATCCTTCGATCTGCCGTTTCAATTCGGAGATGTTCTACGAGAACCGTCTATATCCCCGCCCGGGACTGGACAATCAGACAATCCGTTCCGGCGGTCGGCTTCAGGGAGCCGGACTGCGTTACTTGGCCGTCGAGCACGATGGCAACCAGAGCTCGTCACGCGAGGAGGCTGACTGTGTTCGCGACCTCGTCGCCCACGTATTGGGGAGCGGGACGACGTGGACGAATCGCGCCGGCGTTGAAGCGCCCGTACGCCTGGAAGACATATTGATCATAGCTCCCTACAATGCCCAGGTGTTCGAGCTGCAGGAGCGCCTTCCCGGTGCCAGAATAGGGACCGTGGACAAATTCCAGGGGCGCGAAGCGCCGATCGTAATCTATTCGATGACGACGTCGAGCCACGCGGATGCGCCGCGTGGAATGGAGTTTCTGTACAGCGCCAACCGCCTGAATGTCGCGATCTCGCGCGCGAAATGCATCTGCGTGATCGTCGCATCGCCACGGCTTTTCGAAGCGGAGTGCCGGACGCCGAGGCAAATGCATCTGGCGAACGCGTTCTGCCGATATCTGGAATTGTCCACGCGGATAAATTGATATTCCATCGCGCGCGCTGATGTCCGACGGCACCTGTGCCACCATAGGCTTGTCCGTCAGCGGGCCAAGGGTCGGCGATTTCGGCGGCGATCGCGTTCCCGTTTTCTCCAACCCGAAACGGCCGCTATCGAACAGCCGAAGTCTGCTGTCCGGCGGGAGCAGGTGGATGCCCTGCGCGGCGGCCGGGCCGAAGACCGGGTCGTTCTTGCCCTAAGTCGGAAAATGCCGGTCCAAGTGAGCAAGAAGCGGCTGTCTCCTGAACGTGCGGGCCGGGCAAATGGTTTCGACCAGAGGGTGATGGCTATTGGCAATTGGGAGCATTACTGGTCGCCGTCGAATGCTGTAGGCATTACTGACCGTTTGGGGGCGGTGCGTCATGGACATCAGAAACCAGGGCCAAGGCGTTCATGCGCGCGAAATCCACGGTCTAGGCCAGCTTCGGCTGCTGCCGAACCAGTGGTACGCCTACACGAATCTCGAGATCTCTATCGGACCGGGGCAGTATCGCGAGATCGACGCGGTGATGGTCACCGACGACCGCGTCCTACTCGTCGACCTGAAGGACTGGAAGCACCGCATTACCTGCGGAGAAGGTCGCTGGTACCACGACGACCTCGACATGCCGTCGCCCGTCTCGAAAATCAGGTTCGTCGCGCACAAGGTCCTAGAATCGTTTCGAGCCTTTCTGCGGGAGTACAACGAACAGCGAGGCGCCGGTGGCGCGAAATTACGGGCCCCACTCATGCAGGGTGTCGTCGTGCAGTGCGGGCCCGCATCGCTGGACGAAATCGTGGACAATGAGAAATCCAGCGCGTTCATGCTTGACGATTTCATGCGCTTCATCGTCGCCGCGGACACGCGAGCCTCGCGTCTAGGACCGTCGCCCCACGCCGATCGGCGAAATCCCCTGACGGCGGCGGGTAGCCCTTGGCGTGTGTTCTTCGCCAAACTTTTTAACGCTGTTGACGGCCCTTTCAGGCCAGGCAAACGGCGCTACGGCACCTACAGGGCGCTCTCAGACCGGCCGAGCTTCGTGCACCGAGATGTCGCATATCAGGAGTTCGACGTCGAAGATGAGAACGTCAGCGCCTCGACTGGCCTTCTGCGGCGATGGGACTTCTCGCGACTGGATACGCGCTTCCAGACCGAGACCGGACGAAACGAAATCGCAGGTCGCGAGCGCAAGGTGATCGCCTACCTTAACGATCGCAATCCCAACATTGGGGCCATGATTCTCCAGCCGAAAGTCGACGAGCGGGAACGCGGGGTCGGCTATTGGGAGGTGTTCGAGACGCGGCGACGGCTAAAGCGACTAGCGGACTTCGCCACGACGGACGCCCGGCATCTGGCGAAGCTCGAGAGGCTTGAGCTGGTCCGCCAGTTCTTGGCGAGAATGAAGGCCATTCACGAACAGGATGCGGCACACCTTGATATCGGGCCGCACAGCGTCTGGATCGAACCTCCGAACCTTGTGCGGTTGTCTCACTTGTTGGCGGCCAGAATCGACGATGTCGAATCGCTCGGCGAGCGTCGTTATTCGTTTCTATCCTCCGCCAGAATACCCGACGAAGCGGATGGTAACGCCGCCGATCCCAAGTCGAGGGATTGCTTTCTTGCCGGGCTCGTAGCCCACCAGATGGTCTTCGACGCTGTCCCTTCGACCGCAGCGGTGGGCGCTCTACCGAGATGGAGCAAGGCGGTCGATCCGGACAATTCGTTTCAGGCGATTCATGCCTGGTTCGAGAAATCGCTCTCGTGGACCGGCAGCGACCGTTTCGCCGACGCAGCCGCGATGCTCGATGCGTTCAATGCCGCGGCCAACGAAGCCCTCCCGGCCGGGCAGACGTTGGCCCGGTTGGAGCGGTACCGCGTCTGGAAGACGCAACGCCAGATCTCGGCTGAATTGCCGAGCGAACGGGACATTTCGTCTAACGACTTCTCTGAAAGCTGGATGAGCCGGTACGAAGGCGCCCCAGTCTTTGTCAAGATGTGGAAGAGCTCGGCGTGGGGAGGGCGGCAGAGCGAGCTTCCTCGGATCCTCGATTTCGTCGAACGAGCGGACTATCTAAGGATCTCGCCTCCGGCCGGGTGCGCACCCATCCGCAAGGTCGCTTGGATGTCGGACGCAATCGTCGTGTTGCGCCAATGGGTTGACTTTCCGACGCTTCAGGAGACGATGGCCGGCAAAACCGGGCCTCTCGCTTCCGCCGAAGGCGGGCTTCCTTTGATGGCGAAGCTTTGTCGGTTGATGGTCGATCTCCATGAGAGCGGTTTCGCGCATGGAGATTTGAAGCCTGCCAACATCCTCGTCCCCGACGATCCAGAGAAGACGCCGGTCCTGATCGATTTCCTCGAATTCTCCGCCGAGGCGGACGGGGACATCGTCTCTTCGGCCTATGCTCCGATGTCGGGTGGGGACCGGTTCGCCAGAGATCGCTTCGCGCTTACCAAAATCGCCGAAGAGGTCTTCCTGTCGTGCGAGATCGGAGGAGCGAGCGCAATCGCTTTGGCCAAGGCGATACGCGACTGCAGGGAGGGGCCGCCGGCGAATGCGACGCTGCTGCCGCTATCCGAGTGCATCGAAAAGATTCTCACTCCCGAGGTCACGGCGCCCAAGCCCATCGTGCGGATTTCGATCAAGAACGCTGAGCCGGGCCCACTTCTGTCGGACGAAGGCGTTCTCGGTCTGAGACTCGGACGAGGCGGCCCGGTTTTCATGATACGCGGCGCGTCCGAGGAGATCATGGTGAAGCTGTCGTCGGACGGACGTCCCGTCGCCGCGTCGCGGCGGCCCCTCTCGCAGCAGCAGGTCGCCAAGTATTCGCGGCACGAATTCGCCCGATTGGAGATCGAGCTGCACGTCGCTTCGTCGACGAGAAACGACTTCGACGACCTGCGCCAGATCCTGGACGACGCCCGGTTCCAGGAAGCATGGCGGACACGTAGCGGCGCGTTGGTCGAGGCGGACGCGCCCCCGAAGGGCCAGCAGCCCGACGGCGCCGAAGTGCAAGAATCCGCCGGTGGTGACGAGAGCGGCGACCTGGCGGAAGACGCGCTCGCCACGGAAATCGAGTCGGAGGCTTCCACCTCGGAGGTCGACGTTCCCGCTCTCTGGCGATCGCTCCTGACCGCCGAGGAGGACTTCTCCGTCGAGGGAACGACTGCGGGCGAGAGCGTCTTTCGGCGGGAGACGGGCCGGCACGTCGTCCCGTTCGAACTCGAACAGGGCGAATTGAACTTCGATCGAGAGGACAAGGTCTTCGTCGAGCGGTTCGACCGTCGCCGACAGATATGGCGTGAAATCGGTCTCCTCGACATCGAAAGATCCCGCCGGGCGACGATTGTGATCGACGCGAACCGCCGGTTTCCGGACGCGCGTGACGGCCTCATTTCCGACGAAACGAAACTTCGCTTCTTGAGTCATTGGGAGACGACGAGCCGTTCCCGGCGCGAAGCTGCGTCCGAGCGGATCTTAAACGGCCAAAGCATCGTGCGCGATCTGATTGACACTTTTGACGCTCGAAGCGGTTCGGTGCCGACTGTCTTCGACAGCATTGTCACGGCGGAAGAGGTTAAGCGCGAGTACGGATTCAACGACACGCAGGCAAAGGCGTTCGAATTCCTCACCCGCGTTCAACCGGTCGGTCTCCTTCAGGGACCGCCGGGGACCGGCAAGACCAAGTTCATCGCAGCTCTGGTGCATTTCGCTCTGTCCAGAAACCTTGCCCGGAACGTCCTGCTGGCCAGCCAATCGAACGATGCCGTCGACAATGCCGCGGAGGCGGTTCTTTCGCTTTTCGGCCCCAATGGTCGGCCCGCGATCGTGCGGGTCGGACAGGAGGGGTCGATCTCCGATCGCCTGTTGCCATACCACGCCGCGCGGGTGGAAATCGGGTACAAGCAGAAGCTTCAGGCGGACTTGAAGAATCGAATGAGGGTCGCCGCCCGCAACCTCGGTACTACAACCGCAGCGTCCGACGACCTGTTGCGCGTTTATCAGTCGATCCAGCCCGTCTGGGTCAGGCTCCGCGAGTTGGTCGAGGCGACGGAGGACGGCAGCGACGACAAGCGTTCGGCAGGATTGCGGCGAACCGTCCTCCGCATGGCAGGGAAAATAGGCGCCGGCGAGCCCGAAATCGAAACCGCAATGCGCGAAGGACGGCTCATGGATGCGCTCGTCCAGCATGTCGCCTCGAAGCACGAGATTGGCAACCTTGACATCGCGGATCGGTTCGCTTCGATCTTCAAACTAGTCGTCGACCTGATCGGGTCCGTCTCGACTCCGGAAAGAAGCTTCGAAAGCTTTCTGGCGGGTACACGTCAGATCGTCGCAGGCACCTGCGTAGGGCTTGGTCGCACGTCGCTCGGGTTGCGGAAAACGCCTTTCGATCTGGTCGTCGTGGACGAGGCTGCGCGTTGCACGTCGAGTGAACTGGCCGTCCCGATCCAGTCGGGCCGGTGGATCGTACTGGTCGGCGATCAAGCGCAACTAGAGCCACACCAAAGGCCCGAGGTGATATCCGAGGTCGCCGTGGCCACCGGATTGCCCAAGCGCGAGATCGTCCGCAGCGATTTCGAGCGCATCTTCGACTCGCAATACGGCAGGGAAGCGGGGCGGAAGCTCACGCAACAGCATCGGATGCTTGCTCCGATAGGCCGGATAGTGTCGACTTCGTTCTACGGGAATGAATTGACGCACGAACGGACGGAGCCGGCCGTCGCGCCGAAATACCTGCCTAAGATGCTGGATAGAGTGGTCACCTGGGTGGCGACCGACAATCTCCTCCTGAGGTCTTTCCAGGATCCCGACCCGAAAGGCGGGTCTAGCCTGATCAACAACGTCGAGGCTGACGCGATCGTAAAGCTCGTTAAATTTTGGGACAACGATCGCGCATTCCGGCCCTACCTCGACCGAACGCCCGGTTCGACGATCGGCATCATCTGCACTTACGCCGCCCAGCGGGATCTCATTAGGCACCGCCTTCGCTTGTCCGGGCTTAGTGAGGCGATGAAGTCGAACGTGACGGTCGGCACCGTGGATAGCTACCAAGGCAAGCAGAACCCGATCGTCATCCTTTCGCTTGTGCGCAACAACGACAGCGGTCCGAAAGAATTCATGCAAAGGACAATCACCCAAGGCTTCATGATCAGACCTAATCGCGTCAATGTCGCCTTGAGCAGGGCGATGGATCGTCTGGTCATCGTCGGAGCGCGCACGAGATGGCCGCTGGACGGGCCGATGCATCGCGTCGCTCAGGCATTTGCGCGCGAACTGTCTTCGAACTCCGCGCGCCTGGTCGACGTATCGAGGCTCGACGAGTGGAGCGGCAATCCGCCACCGCCGCGGCCGAAGCACCCAAAAGGCGGCCAACCGTCCCGCGGGAGGAGAAAGTGAACTCGAGCAAACCGAGGCTTTCGCTGCCGAGAAGCGTCAGGACGCTCGACTACGACGAGCCGTTCGACGTCGCGGTCTTCGATCTGCTATTGCCGTGCAGGACTTTCGAGGTGAAGCACAAGGTGACGGAGTCGGGTCGCGTGTCGATGACCGCGGAGTTCCTGCTCCGGCTTCTTCGAGCCTCCGATGGATTTAGGGAGAGCGATTTCGAACTTTTTTTCGGTTTCGACGCAACCGAGCGAAGCTTCGTCCTCAGGGAGGCGGTAGAAGCCGGATACGTGCAAAGGGAAGACGGCCGGCTTTGGCTCTCGGAGATCGGGCGCGGTCTTTTCAAGGATGGCGAGGACGAGCCAGTAATCTACGAGGTGGAGCAGCGGATCGTCCGGGCTGGCTTCGATCTTCTCTCCTTTGCCCCGGCCGTCATGGAGTCGTTCAGCAGATTTGATCAATGGCTTCCCGAGCTGAAAGTGGTAGAAACAGTGCGTGCGGCAGCCGCCAAGGACACCGTCCGCGACAAGTTTCGTCGCTTCTACGGAGAATTCTCTTCGAGGACGCGCAATGATCCACAGAAGCGGCGATTTCTCTATTCGGTCGATCACGTCGAACCCGGCAACCGCTTCAGCAACGTCGTACGCGTCGTCGTGAAGTCGACGCTTCGTCAACCGAGTGCGATCGAACCCGACCTGTCCGATTGGAAAGTAGGGTACGAGATCGAGGATCGCGGCGAAGTCGTAGAAGGCTGCGCATCTTTCCTCAACGGTCTTTCGCGGGACCGCCACCCAGGGGACGCCAACGGCTTGATACTATTGGGCGAGGTGGCGCCCGACTTCATGGCTTCGTTCTCGCGCGGTGGCGAAATAAGCCCGAGTCTTCTTCTCAAGCGCGGCGTCGGCTCGAAAATCGCGGAAACCTCGTCGGCTCCGGTCTTCACGGACGCGATTGCCGGTTCTCTCTTCACCCACGCGAACTTTCGCAAGGTAACCGATGCGCTCAAAAACGCTTCGGATTTACGCAAGTCACGTCCGAACTCATGCCTGTGGCTGATACCGCAAACGACGGTATGGGGCGCCACGAGAGCTTTGCCGGCGATGTTGGATCAAATTTCCGATCGCCTTGCCTTGCCCGACCCGGAAAACCAGGAAAAAGGACTGCCTCGGACGATAGCGTTTGTAGCAGGAAGACCGGCGAAGCACGTCGGAGAAGCGTTCGATCTCGTCGTCTCCGGTCATGACGTCGTCGCCATTCCACCTGGGCTCGAAATTCTGCTGGTGCCCGGCCTAATGGCTACGATCTGCATCCACATTCCGGTGGAAGCGGCCCGCGCGTTCCCGGTGCCCGTCGGCCTTATCACTTTCGATGACCATGTGATCGAGCGGATCCGAAGCATCCTGGAAGAATGCAGCCGCTCTTTCACGATAGCCGGCAACGGAATGACACCGACGGAGTTGCGATCGATGATAAAGCAGGCCTTGGACTGAACGCTGATCGCCGCCGCCACTGAGCGGTGGGCCAACCTGACCTCGCGGGCTCTCTACAGCGGCTGGACCAAAGGGCACTTTTGACCGCGAAATGCACCAAAACTCTTTGTCCGGCACCGTAACCTGTTGAAATCACAGCAAATGAGTCCGCCCTCCGAGCGCACCATAATCCCAAACTACGGTCATGGAGCCTGGAGGCGACAGCGGCGAGGCAAGTCGCTATGGGGTCACTGGTACAATGGGAAAGGGCAGCAACCTGACGGTGGTGTCGGCAGCAACAGGCGTCGATATTCCCGACCGGGAGCGCGATAGATGTTCGCAGAGGCCCATGACGCCGGCCAGCGGCTGTTTGCCGATGGTACGCGTCTCACCCGCCGTGATGTCGTGAGTGAAGGGCACGAATCGCCTGACCTATCGTGACCTCGTTCTTGGTCACATGAGCACCGGCGCCTTCGTCGCCGGCGATCCGAACCAGGTGGCAGACCATATCCAGCTCTGGTTCGACGAACGGGGCTTCAATTCATACCGCCCTACGTGCCCGAATCCGTCGGGGCCCTCGCCAGCCCGGTCTTGCTGAATTGCATCGGCGGGGCCTCTACCGCACCGAATACTCCGGTCCCACATTTCGCGATCGTTTGGGCTTGGCAAATCGGTCGGCGCACGCAGAGCGTGAATGTATATCGGCCGCCGCGATTCGTTAGACGATTGCGTGTCACATTTGGGCAGCATCGGATTGTCGATTTCGGATCGCGCTGGATCGATTTCGTCCATCAGCGGTGAAAGTTTGCGAATTATTTGGCGCGTTCTGTCAATCCACGGAACAAGGCGATGGCTAGGCTTCCCTTGACAACAGTAAGGAGAGGGAGCCCATGGGGAACCAGCCGGCAAGCATGGCATCGCTTGGCCTTTTCACAGGCGCGCATCAGTACGAGAATTTCGCAAAACTGAAGGACATGTTTCCCTCGAGCGAGATGAAGGCCTCGAAGAGGCCGCGTCCCTTCGATGATGGATCGCGAATCGAGCTGCCGAGATCCTATACGTTTGAGGGTGAGACTCGAGACCTTGGCAAACTCTTGTCCGAAACCCATACCTCGTCCCTGCTTGTACTCAAGGACGGAGCAATCAGGTTCGAGAAGTACTGGCTGACGGGTGGGCGGGACGTCCAGTGGATTTCGATGTCGGTCGCAAAGAGCTTCGTTTCGGCTCTCGTAGGTATTGCTGTTGGTGAGGGGTTCATCAAGAGCGTGGAGGACCCGCTCGACCGGTATGTGCCGTCTCTGCGAGGCTCCGCCTATGAAGGAGTGCGCATCAAAGATGCGCTGCAAATGTCGTCGGGGGCCCGCTGGAATGAAGACTACAATGATCCGGCGTCAGAGATTTACCGGTTGGGTGTGGCCATGGAGCCGGGCGGGTCGCTCGATGCATTCGTGCCGACTCTGGTGAATGAATCAAAGCCGGGTACCGTGTGCAGATACAATTCCGCAGAAACCCAGGTGCTTGGCATGCTGCTGGTGGCGGCGACGGGCCGATCGATCTCCGACTACATGTACGAGAAGCTGTGCGACCCTCTGGGGATGGAGTGTCCGAGCTATTGGTCTGTCGATAGCACCGGCCGAGAGATGGCTTTTGCGGGTCTCAACATGGTGGCCCGCGACTTCGCGAAATTTGGCGAGCTCTATAGAAATTGTGGTGCGTGGCGCGATCGGCAGCTTGTCAGTGCGGACTGGGTTGCGGCTTCGACCAAGTCGGACGCACCGCACCTCGCGCCGGGGAAACCAATCGTAGGTGATCATGCCTTCCCCCTTGGGTACGGCTATCAATGGTGGATTCCTCCCGGGGATCGGGGCGAGTTCAGCGGGATCGGGGTCTACAACCAGTATGTCTATGTCGACCCTTCGCGAGGCGTAGTCATCGTCAAGCTGTCGGCCAACCCCGCCTATGGGACTTCGAAGAGCGAAGAAACGAACAAAGACTACGAGAATATCGAGGGCCTGCGCGCCATCGCTCGGCAATTCGATTAGCTCGCGACGGAAGCCCAAGATCATCATCCGATAATTGCGTCATCCGACACGGTTGGCGCGATTGCATGGTCTTCATTATTCAAACCATCGTTGGAGGGGGGGAGTCGCTTGGCCGTGCTTACAAAAGTTGGGATTGCGTCGGGAACCAGTGCGCCGGTCATTGTCTGGTTCGCCCTTGATATGATCTTAGGGCTCTTCCCGCCAATCTACTGGGCTGCTAGCGGCTCCAATCCTCACATTCTGGGCCTTCCGCTCTCCGTCTTCTACTTCGTTGCGGTTGGCCTGTTTATTTCGGCCAGCCTAGTCGTCGCTTATCTGCTGGATGAACAACTACACACCTGAAGCTGATCTCCTCAAGCGGGCAGGGAGCGAGCGCCATGCTGATCACATTCGGAGCCGTCGCCGTCTTTTTCGGAATAGTGGTTTGGATCCTACAACGATCGTTCATAGCGGATAAATCATTCAGCGAATACGCGGTTGGTGGGAGATCGTTCGGCGGCTCCTACCAGGCAATGTCCTTTCTCAACACCTGGTTTCCCGGCGCAACGTTCGTGGCGTTTGCCGGACTTTCGGCCCAAGCTGGGGTTCTGGGATTCTATGCCCTGTTCTATAGTCTGCTCACGGTCATCTTGATGTATCTCATGGCCCGCCGCGTGTGGGTGTGGGGGTCCCAGTTCGACTTGCGAACGCAGCCAGACCTTTTTGCGCTACGCTTTAACTCGAAGCATATTCGCACCGTCACCGCGATTATTGGCCTTGTGTCGGGCTTTCCTTGGCTTGTCCTTGGACTTCAGGCGTTGGGTGTCGTCTTTCACCGGTTGTCGCTTGGAAACTGTAGTTTCACGATCTCCGTGATGATCGGAGTAGCGGTAATGGTGGTCCGGCAGTACTGGACGATCCGGATGGGTATGCGTGGCATCGTGATCTCCGATATGTTCCAGGGCATCGTAGCTTACGTCGGCGGCGGCGCTCTGCTGATCGGCATGATTGTCTGGCTTGTCGCAACGCATGGAGCCGGCTTTGACAAGATGCCAGAGCGTATGTTCGAAATCCCGAGTATCGGCTCCGATACGGGCCCACTCTATCTGTTCGCTTTGATCTTCACGGGAGCATTCGGGGGATGGTGCTGGCCTAGCGTTTTCGTGCGCCTCTATACGGCCGATGGCGTTCGGAGCCTTAAGCAGTCAGCGGCGATCGGTGTTCCACTCGCGTATATCTTTTGCCTTGCACTCACGATCTTCGCCTTCTTTGGCTCTGTCCTTCCGGAGGTCCAGGCGTCACCCCAGGAAGTGTTCTTCATTGTCAGCGAGAAGGCAGGTGGCATCTGGGTTTTGGCGTTCGCTGGCGTTGTTGTGCTGGCCGCGTCGATGGGAAGCATTGACGGTGGCATTCAGGCGACAGGGGCGCAGATCGCAAACGATATCATCGGCAATTATGTTACGCTCACCCACAAGCAGATGCTTTTCTGGGCAAAGTTGAGCATGCTGATCGTGACCCTCTTGGCTGCGGTTATCTCTTGCCTTGAACTGCCGAGGCTCTTTACTCTGGCAATTCTTGCATACCAGGGAGTGATCCAGTTGGCAGTGCCGCTATTCCTCGGGATATTCTGGCGGCGCGGCAA
Source organism: Bradyrhizobium ferriligni (assembly GCF_056837965.1). Classification (NCBI taxonomy): domain Bacteria; kingdom Pseudomonadati; phylum Pseudomonadota; class Alphaproteobacteria; order Hyphomicrobiales; family Nitrobacteraceae; genus Bradyrhizobium; species Bradyrhizobium ferriligni. Next base: position 62,562 of record NZ_JBXEJO010000044.1, on the reverse strand, counting down.
CAAGTACGGTGCGATCTCGGGCATGGTGTGCGGGTTCGTGATCGCAGTGGTCCTCGAGCTTTTGCATCCTAATTTCGTTCCCTGGGCATTCGGCTTGACGTCCGGAGTGGTCGCCCTGATCGTCAATCTTCTGATCTATGTTGGTGCCGCGTACCTCATTCCCGTGACGGAGGAAGATAGCAGGCGTTTGGACGACATCTTCGAACTCGTAGGCTCGAAGAGGACCCCCGCCGCAGCTGCCGAGCCTGCAATCGAGCGCGGGCAATAGGTCGCGAAGCGAACCGGCAGAACGGATCTGGTGCCTCTGGGCACGAGCCGCACTGACGGAATGGCGCGATCTGTCAATCCGGAGCTCAACTGGCAACATAGCGTGCTCGGGTTGACCTTGGTGACTGGTCATCTTGATCGCGGTCGATATCGACCGCGGGATCGCCAGCGATCTGAAGCGTATGAACTAGTACGGAAGCACAATGGCGCGACACTCAATGATGGCCGAATTCCCGGCGCCCGACGAATCTCAGGTCACGCTTGCAAATTGGATGACCAAACCATTCAACGAGTGGGGTTTCCGGAATGTTCGTCAAATACTCCCCACGGCGAACATCCGTCGATCGTCCGATCCGACCTCGTTGCCACTTTCGCTCCGTAACCTCGAGGATGTTCGAGTGAAGGGGCTCGACGGAGAGATGACGACCCTCAGATCTGCTGTCGGTATTCTCGAAATCGATGGCCTCATCGTGCTTCATGGTGGGCGGGTTGTCTGGGAGCTCTACAGCCATGGTTTTGCGCCGACCATGCAGCACGTCGTATTTTCTGTCACCAAATCGATAACCGGTACCCTGGCGGGCATTTTGACGGAGGCTGGCAAGATCGATCCGGATGAACCGATTAGGAAATACATTCCGGAGGCGAAGGGGACAGCCTACGAATCCGCGGGCGTTCGCCATCTCCTCGATATGAGTGTCGGCATTCGCTTCGACGAGGACTACCTCGCGCCCAACGGCGATGTGGTCCGATATCGTCGGGCGGCGGGATGGAGTGTGAACGAGACGGGCGGTCTGCCGTCTCCTCATCTTCGTCAGTATTTGATGAGCTTGCAGCCGAACGGCTCTCCTCATGGCGAGACGTTCGACTACGTGTCTCCGAATACGGACGTCCTAGGATGGGTCTTCGAGCGCGCCTGCCGATTGCCGTTCGCGGAGCTCGTTCACAAGTACATATGGGCGCCGCTCGGCGCTGAAGAGGACGCGTATATCGGTGTCGACACCCGTGGCGCCGCGCGAGCGGCCGGTGGGTTTTGCGGCACGATCCGTGATCTTGCGCGGTTCGGTGAGATGATGCGCAACAACGGGGTCAGTGCAGGCAAGCAGGTCGTTCCGCGATGGTGGATCGACGACATCCAGAACAACGGCAATGCCGACGCCTGGGCACGCGGCACATTCACCAAGCTCTTTCCTGACGGCAACTACAGGAACAAGTGGTACACCCCCGATCGGCGCCGGCGGGCGTTCTGCGCGATCGGCATCCATGGCCAGTACGTTTATGTCGATCCGGAGGACGAGATGGTGATCGTCCGTGTCTCGTCACAACCCGTCGCATTCGAAGTTGCCAACGATCTCATGTGGGTTCGTGCTTGCCGTGCGATCGGAGATCGGCTCAATGGCCGCTAACGGGCAGCGCCGAGAACCGGGCGGACGGCATGGCGGCGAACCGTCGAGGGAGCAAGTCGGCGACGGTCAGCTGAGCCCAAGGCGGTTTGTTCCGTCGATTCCCGGCATTTCGTCGGTTATGCATGCAGGACGCTCCCGAGCCGACGCAGCATGACCCTCGGATTCGTCATCGCGAGCGGTCTCCTGCTAGGTCTAGCCAGCAGCTTCCATTGCGCAAGCAATTGCGGGGTGATTGCATACTCGCTGGCGATATCGGCGAGGAGGCGTTCGCCGTCTCACGCTGTCCTTGCCCAGACGATACTTGCGCCTCATCTCGGCAGGATCGCCGTTTACGTGGCATTTGGAGCAATCGTCGGTGCCGCCGTTGGCGGATTTGAGCTCGTCGCCAGGTTTGCAAGCCTGCGGACAGCCTTTCTTGCCGCGGCTTCGGCGTCGTTGATTTGGAACGGCGCGTCGATAGCCGGGTGGTTACCGGTGGGCATGAGCCCTGAACGAGTGTTCGCCAGACTAGCCGCCAACGTACCCGGACGGTTGACTGCGACTACGTCGCCACTCTCTCTTGGCTTCGCGTGGGGCTGCGCCCCGTGCGCGATGGTCTATTCAGCGCTCCTGAACGCCTCGTTGACGGGATCGGCAACGACAGGCGGAGTCTTCATGCTTGGCTTCGGATTGGCCACGGCCCCCTCGCTCCTGACAGTCGGGATGGGCCAGCTTCTTGTTCAGCGAGTTGGATTGCACGGCAACGCGCGCCGAATTCTGCCGAAGGCAATCGGAGCCGGGCTGGTAGCCATTGCACTGACGAGTTTTCTCCTTTCGGGAGCACCAAGCATCAGTGAGATGTGCTTTACGAACTAGGCGCCTCTAACGGCGGAATGGCGTCAATTGTCAATTCCCTAGCGATAAGATCCGCAAGCGTGCGGCCCTTCGTTTGCCGCCACAATGGTCCGCTCTCAGGTTCTTCAACCGTAGTCGTGCGATCCAGCGTGCCCTCTGCGGCCGATATTCACGGGAGATCTGGGAAATGACGTCGACATCATACGAAAAATCAACGGGCGCACTCGGGCTCTTCACCGGCATTCCGCAGTACGAGAATTTCGCACGGATCAAGCACATCCTGGGGGTGAAGGAGATGAAAGCAGCGCAACGTCGGTTCGACTTCCCTGAAGGACCTAGAATCCAACTGCCCGACAGCTACCGATTTGGGGGAGAGACCAGGAGCGTAGCCGGTTTGCTGGACAAAACACATACCTCGGCGGTGTTCGTCTTGAAGGATGGCGTGGTTCGTTTCGAGCAGTACTGGCTGACTGGGGGGCGCGAGGTTCAGTGGATCTCAATGTCGGTGGCGAAGAGCTTCATTTCCGCCCTTGTTGGTATCGCGATTCAGGATGGCTTCATAAGCAATATAGCCGATCCGATCAGCAACTACGTCCCATCCCTTGCCGGGTCTGCCTACGATGGGGTCAGCATCAAGGACGTACTCCAGATGTCGTCCGGGGCCCGCTGGAACGAGGACTACAACGATCCAGAGTCGGAGATCTTTAAGATGCGCATTGCGATGAGTTCGGAAGGCTCGCTGGATGCGTTCTTGTCAACGACGGTGCGCGAGGCGACACCGGGCATGATCTGCAGATACAATTCCGCGGATACCCAAGCGCTGGGCCTGTTGTTGGTCAAGTCCACGGGGCGCTCCATCTCGGACTACATGCAGGAAAAGCTGTGCGAGCCGCTGGGTATGGAGTCGCCGGGGTACTGGCTTGTCGACGGCAAGGGCCGTGAAATGGCCTATGCGGGCCTCAACTTGACCGCGCGTGATTTTGCAAAACTGGGCGAGCTCTACCGCAACAATGGTCTGTGGGGAGATCGTAGGATTATCGCCTCCGAATGGGTCGCGGCCTCTACAAAGGTCGAGTCGCCTCGGCTCGCGGCTGGGCAACCCATCGTGGGCGATCACGCGATGCCGTTGGGGTACGGGTACCAGTGGTGGATCCCGGATGGGAACGACGGCGAGTTCAGCGGTATCGGCGTCTACAACCAGTACGTCTACGTCGATCCATCCCGTGGCGTCGTGATCGTGAAATTGTCGGCAAATCCGGCTTACGGAACCTCCAAAAGCGAGGAAACGCAAAAGGACTTCGAGAACGTGGCGGTGCTGCGGGCCATCGCCCGGCAATTCGACTGAAGCCGGTCGGAGCGACCCAAGCGGGGCGGGGCTACCTGGCCAAGGGTGACGCAGAGCGGGTGACGGGCACAGTCCGTCGGTCGCTCTGGGCGTCCGGACGGGAGGCTCTGCCCAATTCTTTGGCGCCAACTGTCAAGGTGTTCCCAGAGCCGCGCGCTAACAATTCAGCGTGAGAAGGGGACCTTCATGCGGGATGAAGACGGCGGTCAGGAACTGAGCAAAGGCGCCATCGGCGTCTTGCACATCGTGTTCTTTGTCGTGGCCGCAGCCGCACCATTGACGGCTGTGGTCGGCGCGTCACCCGCGGCGTTTTCGCTCGGCAATGGCGTGGGTGTGCCCGGCACGTACCTGCTTGTGGGATTGCTGTACATCGTGTTCAGCGCAGGCTTTGCTGCCATGAACCGCTTTGTCTCTAGTGCAAGCGGGTTCTACGCATATATCGCAAACGGCTTGGGAAAGTCGGCGGGGCTCGCGGGTGCCCTGGTCTCATTGGCGACTTACAACGCAATCGATATCGCGGTCTATGGAATCTTCGGCTTCTTTGCCGAGGACATGGTGCATGAGGCGGGCGGCCCACATCTTCCCTGGATTCTGTATACTGTAGTTCTCTCCGGCGCGGTATACGTGTCGGGACGGCGCAACATTGCCTTTAGCGGTGCCGTGCTCGGCGTTTGCATGATTGCCGAGATCACGGTGCTCGCAGCTCTCGGCGCGAATATCTTGATTTCCGGCGGCGGCCCAAACGGCATTTCGCTGCACTCCTTTGAATTGCATTTCGTCTTCACAAGTGGATTGGGCGTAGCCCTTGTCTTTGTCGTGGCCTCGTTTCTCGGTTTCGAGGCCACCGCAATATTCGGGGAGGAAGCTCGCGATCCTAAACGCACGGTTGCGCGGGCGACCTACGTATCGGTCATTCTGATTGCGTTGTTCTATGCATTCGCAACCTGGACCATCACGCTGCATTACGGCGGAGAGGCCATTGTCCGGCTGGCCACAGATCATGCCGCGGATCTCTATCTCTCTGCCGTGACCGAACGCCTGGGACCCCTCGCAGGCCTTGCGATGAAGCTGCTCCTGATTTCGAGTCTGTTTGCCTGCGCGCTGTCGTTTCATAATACGGCAAACCGATATCTCTATTCGCTTGGTCGCGAAGGCGTGTTGTGGCGTGGATTTGCGCGGACGCACAAGGTCTATTGCTCCCCGTACATCGCAGGCAGAGTTCAGACCGCATTTGCCCTCGGAGCGGCGGTTATCCTTTGGCTGGCCGGACTGGATCCGTACACGGTCGTGTTTGCATGGATGGGCACGTTTGCGAGCATCGGCATTCTCGTCATGCAGATCATGGTCTCGCTGGCGGTAGTCGCATTCTTCCTTAATGATCCCCGAGACGTAGGCATCTACAGCCGACTGATCGCTCCTGCTTTGAGCATTGTTGGTCTCGCAGTCTGCCTCGTGTTGATGGTGTCGAACCTCGCGCTCGTGAGCGGGTCCGAGTCTTGGGTGATCGACACGTTCCCTGTGATGATCGCAGGGCTTCTCGTCGGAGGCTTTTGCCTCGCGGCATGGATGCGTCAGGCGCGTCCCCACATCTACGGTAATCTTGGGCGCTCGCTAAGCTGATCTCGGCGTCCAATTCAAAGGAGAGCACTACATGACTGATGCGGCACAGAACTGCTGCCATGGTTCGAAAACCGGGGCCGAGCCCGTCAGGCACCCATTGCAGCCACTGACTGTCGAAGAGATTCGAAAAGCGACCGCCATCGTGCGGCGCGCGGCGCCATATGGCGAAGACACGAAGTTCGAGACGATCGAGCTTCTGGAGCCGCACAAAGCGGATGTGCGGGCGTTCGTTCCGGGAAGCCCGATACGCCGCTCAGCGCGTGTCAATGTGTTCAGCGCAAAGGTGATCGGCGTTACCGCTCTTGTGGTATCGTTGGATGACGAGGCGATCGTGTCCCAACAAGAGTTTCCGGACAAGCGCCCGATGATTCAGCTTGAACAGTTCACCGCGATCGAAGAGTTCGTCCGCAAGAATCCGGAGTTTGTGGCGGCGTGCGCGCGGCGAGGCATCGACGACATGAGCAAGGTGTGCATCGATCCTTGGTCGGCCGGTGAATTCGGCATCAAGGGAGAGGAGGGGCGCCACCTTTGCCATGTCTTTGCGTGGTTGCGTCTGCGTGAGAACGAGAATTTCTATGCTCATCCGATCGAAGGCCTGAACGCGGTCATCGATCTCAAGTCCTGGGAAGTCATCAGAGTCGACGACTACGGTTCGGTCCTGGTCCCGATGCAGGAGGCGAACTACGAGCGCGAATTCGTCAAGCCTCGGCCGCCGTTGAAGCCGATCAACGTCGTGCAGCCGGACGGCGTGAGCTTCCGCTTGGAAGGTCGACAACTAACTTGGGACAAATGGTCGTTCGTGATTGGCTTCAACAGCCGCGAGGCTCTGACCTTTCACGACATCCGGTACGATGGTCGCCCGGTTGTCTACAGGGCGTCGATCGTGGAGATGGTCGTGCCATACGGAAGCCCGGAGAACGGTCACTTCCGCAAGAATGTATTCGACGTCGGCGAGTACGGCATCGGCAAGCTGGCCAACTCTTTGAAGCTCGGCTGCGACTGCCTCGGGGCGATCGAATACTTGGACGTGCACCTCAATACGATGCAAGGGGAGCCGCTGACGATCGAGAAGGCGATTTGCATTCATGAGGAAGACGCAGGGCTACTTTGGAAGCACTGGGACTTCCGGACGGATCGGGCCGAGACTCGGCGCGCTCGCAAGTTGGTTGTTTCGACCATCTGCACGGTCGGCAACTACGAGTATGCGCTGTATTGGTACTTTTACCTGGACGGCATGATTGAGTTCGAGATGAAGGCTACCGGAATCATCAACACGGTTGGTTGCGTGCCGGGAAAGCCGAGTAAGTATGGTCGCGAAGTCCTGCCCGGCGTCGTCGGCCAAATTCACCAGCACATTTTCTGCGCTCGGCTAGACATGACGGTCGATGGCGACCGCAACAGCGTCGTGGAATGCAACACTTATCTTGAGCCCGAGGGGGCCTCGAACCCATACGGAAATGCCTTTTATGAGGAGGAAACGGTTCTGAAGCGCGAGACGCAAGCCGCGCGCAGAGCCAACGCGGCTACGCAGCGCTATTGGAAGGTGATCAACCCGGGTAAGCTCAACTATGCCGGGTCACCCGTCGGTTACAAGCTCGAGGCACCCAACTGCATCACGCCGTTCGTGCGACCGAACTCCCCGTCGGGCAAGCGTGCTGGCTTCGTGCAAAATCATCTCTGGGTGACGGCCTATGATCCTGAGGAGCGTTTTCCGGCAGGTCAGTTCATGAACCATTCCACGGGCGAAGGAGGATTGCCGGATTTCATTCAGAAGGATCGGTCGATCGAAAACAGTGACGTTGTCCTTTGGCACGTCTTCGGCTTGCATCACCCGGTCAGGGTCGAGGATTTTCCGGTCCAACCTTGTGTCAACACGGGCTTCAAGCTCATGCCGGCGGGGTTCTTCAACGGGAATCCCGCGATTGACCTGCCGCCGGATCTGAATGAGGCGAGCTGCGCCGCCAACGCGAGCTCACGGTAAGGTCGGAACTTCTCCGGCACTTTGCTGATCGGCTGGGCAGTACGTTGCCTGCTTGTGAGGCTTTGTCGCGTCGCTTCTTGTGACAATCGCGCCGCTATTGCGCCGCGATTGTCACGCTCTCCAACGCTCGATGCATGCTTACGAGAGCAGCTTATAGGCTCGAGGCTGGCTTCTAAGTCGGCCGCCGATACGTTGTTTCAAACGAAATCCGATATGAGGCTGGGGTGCGTTGGCATACCAGGCCCGAAGTCGTTTTTGGTCGAAACGGCCTCCTGCCGGGGCTTTCCGCTCGGATATTTTGCCGAGGGAAACCCGACGTCTCCCGTCCAAGAAGATGATGCGATGTTCTTGCAACTGCTGTCATGCTTGTGCAACAATTTTGCCCGGCCCAGTTTTTGCTTGCCCAGATTCTATCCTAAGAGGGTTAGAATGCAGGAATCGAGCGTTATCAACGTATTGATCGCGGAATCGCTTCTCTCGACGATTTCATCGAGGGGCGGCGACGCAGGTGCGTTGGCGGCCAGGTTTGGAGGACCGACAGGCACGAATGATACGTGTGTCTGGCCACTTGCAAAGTTCACCGCCGTTCTCGAGGCTGCGGCTTCTGAGAGGGGGGATCCTCTCTTCGGCTTGACACTGGGGAAAGCCTTCCGCCTGAGCGGTCTAGGTCCTATCGCGCCGCTGCTGTTGACGTCTCCGACCGGAGCAGATGCGTTCACGAAATTTACGCGCTATTTTCCGGCCTTTCAGAACAACACCCACTACGGTTTCTCGATTAGCGGCGACGTCGCGCGGCTGAGCTATCTGATTACGGATCCGACCATAAAGCTTCGCCAACAGGACGCGCTTTTTACGATAGCGCTGGAGCACTCAATCCTTTCCGAGCTCGTCGGAATTGAGGTCCGCCCGGCTTGCATCGATTTTCAGCACTTGCCGGATGCCAACACTGAAATCGGCGAGTACCGCGCGTTCTTCGGTTGTGACGTCCGATTTGGACGCAAGGAAAACGCGATCTATTTTCCGACAACCAGCCTGAACGAGTCCGGGCGGTACTCCGATCCTTTGTCGAGTGCGAGACTCGAGGCGGAGCTGGTCGACGCCATTCGGCTGCGCACGGGGCATCTCGACTTGTCCGCTTCCATCGAGGCCTGGATGACATCGGCGCTTTCGGCAGGGACGGCTATTGACATAGAAAGTGCGGCCGGCGATTTCGGCATGAGCCTACGTTCGTTCCAGCGGAAGCTCTTCGAGAACGAAATCAACTATCTTGAATTGCGCAATAAGGTTCGTTGCCAGATTGCCAAGTGCTTGTTGGGCATGACGTCCATGCCGATCACCGCCATCGCACTTTACCTCGGTTATAGTGAGACGAGCCCATTCTGCCGGCACTTTAAGAACATGGCCGGTGTCAGTCCTTCGCAATACCGCTCCGTATATATGACGAACGGCGCCGGCATGCAGACTGCCAGGCTCAAGATCAACTGACCTCGCGACCATCCTGAAGCAACGGGATTGGCTGCGGCAGCGTTCCTCTGTCGAAGTATCCGCCTTCGAGTGGCGTCTCCCCAGGGCGGCGGGCAGACGAGTAGATCGTGTAGTTGCTGCGGATCTCTTGAAGCACCCGATTAGACGTAGTTGCAACTACTCCCTGCCGCTTGGCGAGAAGCCGACACTCAGAGTCGCAGTGGGGCGTCGCCGCGGAAGCAAGTCGGCTCTTGATTCGGCAGTTCGGTGACTGTTCGCTAAAGCAATCGGCGACAGGGCCACTGTGGTCGCCGTACTACTCACGACGATGCCTCACAATTGAATCTTGGGCGGCGAATTATGGTCGACCATGTCGGAAGGAAGCGAAAAATGTTCCACCCGCCGTCCAGGCTTGTTGTTGAACAGGAGCCGCGTCACGTCGGGACGCGAGTAGTGTCCCGCGGGATCGGCAGAGGCTTTGGCAAATGGTACGAGACTTAAGTCGATTTCGGCTATGACCAGCCCCTCTTCATGAGCGTCGAGATTGGAGCCAATCGACCTACCATCAGGAGCATAGATCCGGGCGAAGCCGCCGCCTGTAGGACAAAGAGCCTCTTTCAGGGGGTCGCCCTCGCAAAGTATGTTCTGTTGTTCTTTGCTCACCAGCGCGCAGGCGGCGATCACAAAGCAACTGCCCTCTACCGCATAAATCATGCTGGCGCCGTTGTTAACAACGGGCCCGAGAGCGTAGGCTTGGTCAGATGTGAGTGAGAGATTTGGCCAAGCTGCGCAGTGAATCTGCTCGTTCTGGCTGTACATGGCGTACTTGCTGAGCGGCTGAAGATGCTCCCAGCAAGATAGTTGACCGACACGACCAATCGAGGTCTGACTGACCATCAGGTCGCTGCCGTCGCCTTCTCCGAAAACTGATCTTTCCACATGGGTCGGCTTAAGTTTCCGACGCCGCTTGATGATCGCTCCGGTTTCGTCGTAGTGCCATTGCGCAATGTAGAGGCTTCCACCATCGCGCTCGGACAAGCCCATCGATAATTGAATGCGATTGCGGCGAGCGGCCTCGGCGAGTAGCTTGTCTTCATCGCTGCCCGCTTCCAAGCTGTTCTCGAAGTAACGGCCGACGAACTGCATTGACCAAGCTGGCGGGCCTAGCCAGATATGGTTCGGATATCCGGGCAGCCAAGTTTCCGAAAAAACCACCAATTTACATTCTTGGCGTGCCGCCTCTTCTATGTACTTGATCGCCTTCGCGACACCCGCTTTGAGGTCTAGGAAGGCAGGCGCGGCTTGTACCGCAGCAACCTTAAACGGCGTGGAGATCGACATATTTCCCCCATCTGGACGGTATGATTGCCGGAAAGCTTAGCCCTAGGTAATTTGGTGCGCTTTCGCGGTTGGGCGACAAATCTTGCGATTTTGAGCGATTTTACTATTGTTAAACGTGCTGTTTGCCATGGATGGCCGTCATTTCAACACGTTACGATACGTCGTACGTCTCGCCGCATGATCGCGTCGCCTACTGGCATGAGGTGGTGTGTGAAAGCTATGTTCAGCTCGGTTGTGAGATTCCCAGGGCGGCGAGTTTCCATGGGTTTCTCGACATAGACCGGTTTCCGCGTCTGTCGGTCTCCCAGGTCGGCGGAAATGCGGGAAAAGTGCTACGACGCAAGATTGATATAAGTCGATCAACGGAAGACTTTTTTCTTCTCAGTGTGCCACTCAAGAAGACGACAATCGTCAGGCAACGCGGAGAGGTGGCTGCGCTACATCCGGGCGACATGGCTCTGTACAGCAGCAGCGAACCTTACGAACTCCGAATGACTGACGGTTTTCTTCAGCTAGTGCTACAAATGCCGAAGGCGCCACTGCTCCTTCGAATACCTAATGCAGAACTGTTGACCGGTAGGCGGATCGACGGGAGCAAAGGCATAGGAAAGCTGATTAGCCAAAGCATTGTAGATTTCAGTGAGCATGCGCGCGCTGAAAGCGAGCTGCTTCGGGATCAGGTAGTTGATATCTTACTTGACTGTGTCGTCGCCGGTCTTGCCCTCATTGCAGATAGTACTTTCAAAATTTCGTCGTCGGAGCGGCTTCTCCTGCTTCGGGCTAAATCTGCAATCAGGGAGAGTTTCAGGGATCCGTCATTTGACCGGAATTCACTAGCCGTTGTTCTGGGGGTATCAATACGCCGACTGAACGAAGTTCTTGCTCTGCACGGAACCTGCGCAAGTGACGCGATTCGAGAGGCGCGCCTGCAGCAGGCTGTTGCAGACCTGCGCGATCGTAGAAATGCTGGCCTCTCGGTAAGCGAAATTGCCTTCCGAAACGGCTTCAATAGCTTCTCGCATTTCTCCACGATCTTCCGCGAACGGTTTCACGTGTCGCCGCGCGAGTGTCGGTTGCAGTTCAAGGATCTATAAGGTCTGCGTGAGCCGCAACCGGCGGCACGAGGCAGCCTCAGAGGCATCGTCGGCGACAAATCAGAACGGCACGAGATGCGCATAGCTGCCCAAATGCAGCGTATTTCTACTCTAAGGCAGCAATTCAGCAGGGCGGCTTTTGGGTGAGCAGCGTCCTGTATCGCCGCGAGCGACCCGACGCTGAGGGAAATTTCAACCTCGGCGAGACGGATGTTTGGAAAGTCGGCTTCGCGGAATTCGGTCCCGCGGAACGCCGGGGAACGATCACTTTCGTCTTCGATCCGCCGCAAAAGGGCGCGGCGGATCTTGCCAGATATCGTTCTGGGTAGCTCATTCATGAACTCGACCCGACCAATGGGCTTAAAGGGCGACAAGCGGTCGTTTGTATAGCGGAGGATCGATTCTGCAGTTTTGCGTGACGCGGAGGCGAAAAGAGACCGATAGCCGGATAGTATCGGGCGACGGCATGATCGCGGCCTCGGCCATCGCCTCATGTTCGATCAGAACGCTTCCGAGTTCGAAGCGGCTGATCCGATAGTCTGACGAAGACATCATTCGGCTCTCCCGACGAATGCAAGTTGGCCAAGGACGTCAGAACAGCCATGTGCAGTCACTCTATGCACATCCTCGACAGCGACTATCGAGCAGTCTCCCGGGTTGGGCGCCACGGCTCGCGGACTGCGATCCACTTCGACAATGCCTGTACGATCTGCCGGATTTTCTTGTCCGCCGGATGTCCCTTGTCCCAGACAGCATACAGAGGCACGGTCAGCTTCGATCCCTCCACGACGAGCGGTTGGACTTGAAGTCCGAACTGAGAAGGTTCGGTGGTGATGGCAACCACGCGCCTCGACGCCGCGGCAGCTTGGGCCATGCGCCCCGAGCTGACCACGTGCGCAATGACGAGTTCAATATCGAAGGCGTCAGCCGCGTCGCGGACCGCTTGCTCGACGGCGCTACCGTATCCCGCGATTACAAGCGGATAGGAGGAGACTTCGGCAAGTTCGCCGCGGAACTTGGCCGGAAGTACGCCCTTTGCACACTGCGCGCATACCGGAATGCGGACGAGCACCTCGCTTTCCTTTCCGCGCGGCGGCGGCGCCGTACCAACGCCGATATCCACGTTCTCCTCGAGCGTCGCGTACACGTCTTGCGCACGTTCGGGACGAAGGTCCGCGATGGGTGAACCGGTTTCCGCGATAAAGGGTGCCAGGATGTAATGCAGCGTGGTGTCCAGGCATGCCACCCGAAACGAGAGGCCGACGTCCTTCCACGGTGAGACCGAGCGCTCGGCACGCTCAGCGTGACTCAGTAGCCTAACCGCTTCGGCGTATAGCGCGCTGCCAGCAACTGTCAGCATCATCCCGGATGGTCGTCGCTGGAAAAGCGTGACGCCCAGCGTTGCTTCGAGAAGCGCGAGCTGGCGTGAGATAGCCGGCTGCGTAACCGAGCAGGCTTCCGAAGCGACGCGAACAGACCCGCTCTCGGCGACAGCGCAGAAGTACCGGTAGGTTCTAAGTTCGACGCGAGGCATTACAATTTGTTATTAAAAGGCAAAGTTTTTGTCAATTTCCATTATTGCTGCCTTGTGACAAGGATATCCGCGCCCGAGAGACCGCGTGGAGTGCAACACGCCCGCCGACGGGTTGTCGGCAAGGCAAGATCTCGAGGGAAGTGTTGCGCTGCGCACGCACCGGCGTTCGGTCGGCCACTTACATGCGCGGCCGCGTACAGCTCCGTTCATCCCAAGGCTATTCGGCTCCTCGCGTTGCGATCGTAACCGTCGAGAGAAAAGCGTAGCCGCGGGTAGGCGGAAGGAGCTGTGCCCGAAATCATAATTCGGCGGGCATCGCCGCCGTGCGGACTGCCGCTCAGCGAAAATCTGCTGGCAAGACCGTTCGTGCCATTTCAAACGGAGGAAAGATCGTTGAGCGAACTCAGCATTAATCGTTCAGGGCAGGCAGCCTATTCCAAGGAGCGCCGAGCCACGCTTGCCGCCTTCATCGGTACCGCCATGGAGTGGTACGATTTTTTCATCTTTGGCACTGCCGCGGCCCTGGTCTTCGGAAAGATATTCTTTCCAACAATCGACCCTGACAATGCGCGACTTGCCTCCTTCGCGACCCTGTGGGTCGGCTTTCTGACCCGTCCGTTGGGTGGCGCAATCTGCGGATATTTGGGTGATCGCTACGGTCGCAAGAACGTGCTTGTCGGCACGCTGGTGCTGATGGGGCTCGCAACCACCGCAATCGGCTTTCTTCCAACGTACTCTCAAATCGGAATCGCCGCGCCTTTGCTCCTGGTGCTCTTGCGAGCGCTGCAGGGGTTTGCCGTCGGGGGCGAATGGGCGGGCGCCGTCGTGATGGCGACAGAGAGCGCCGACAACAAGAAAAAGAACCGCGCAGGTGCCTGGGTCCAGCAAGGAAGCCCGGTCGGAGCAATCCTGGCGTCATTGGCTTTCGTTATCGTCGGACGCTTCAATGACGTGGACTTCATCGGTTGGGCATGGCGCATTCCTTTCCTTATCTCGTTCATCTTGGTCATTGTCGGCTTGATCATCCGGCTCAAGGTGCAGGAGTCCGATGAATTCAGCGACATGAAGTCGTCCGGGACGACTGCCGAAAATCCGATCGTAGAGGTGTTCACGAAGTCTCCCGGAATTCTGGCGCTTGCGGTCGTTGCATCGATCTCGGGGATTTCGGTGGCGTACTTCCTGAATACATTCGTGCTCTCCTGGACGACGAGCGAACTGCATTTGGACCGGCGGTCCATGCTCAACATTCTCCTGATCACTTATGTGGTCCAGTTCTTCTGGCAGCCTATCGCTGCAAATCTGGCCGATCGTGTAGGAAACGACCGGGTGATGATTGGAGGACTGGCGTTCTCGATCCTGATTGCGGTCCCGTATTTCTGGGCCATTCTCTCAGGACATCTGGTCGTAATCGGCATTGCGCAATCCCTGACAATGATCGGTGTGTCGACCTACTACGCGATGCTGGCGAGCTTTCTCGCGGCGGCTTTTCCTGCTCGCTATAGATATACGGGCGTGTCGCTCGCGTATCAGCTTTGCTCAACGTTGATAGGCGGTTCGACTCCTTTGATCGCGCAATCAATTCTAAGCGGTGGAGGAGGAGCTTGGGGCGTCGCCGCTTTCTACGCGCTGAGCCTTCTAGCCACGATGATAGGTGTGTTCTTCCTCGGACGTCACATCCAGCGTACTCATCAAACAGGGGCGAACTGATCAGTGAAGGCTGTAGCGACACCACCACTTGAGTATCGTCGCAGAAGCGATCGCGCACACCTTGTGCTCGACGCTCTTGCACCGTTCTCGAGAGGTCAGCAGCGGGGGCAGCAACTCGGCAACGAGCTGATTTCGGGGCTCGGCGCCTACCTGGAGTTCTTTCGCAAGGCTGGGCTTACGGAAGAGGTCGTCCGGGATGCCGCCATGCGCGTCATCGATACCGTGGCAAGCTGGCGATCTCGCTTGGTTGAAGAGTTTTCCGGCATCGCATCGGTCGCAGGACTAGAGGCATGGCAGGTTGTCGCTCTGAATGCACGGACCGAGATACTTGGTTTGTCAAAAAAGGGACGACCCGGGGAGTGTAGCACGCTCCTATATGCGCCCGCATCTCGTCCAGACCCCAAGGTGAATGTTCCCTTCGGCGTTCAGACTTGGGACTGGAACCAGGAGCTGAACGACTATTGGCATACGCAATCGGTAAGTGGCGGGGCACACAGCTTCGTGGGTATTACGGAGCATGGCATCCTTGGAAAGATCGGCATCAATTCTGCCGGACTGGGGGTGTTTCTTAATATCCTGGCTCACGAAGCTGACGGTGTCGGCGGCATTCCCGTTCACGTTCTTGCTGCCACAGTGCTTGAGGAAGCTGGCTCGGTTGGGGAGGGGGTTTACTTGCTGAATAAAGCCCCGGTCTGCAGCTCGACGGCATTGACGCTTATGGATGCGAGCAGGGCTGTTTCTGTCGAGCTCTCGCCTGTCGGCGTCTTCCAGAAGGAACCCGCCGAGGGCTACCTTCTGCGGACCAACCACTTCCTGGCTTCAGAAGGCCGACAGCGCGAGAAGCCATCCTACGCTCCGGACTCGCAAAACCGGTACGAGCTTGTCTCGAAGCGTCTGGAGATGTATGGCGCGCCGAAGAAAGCGGAGCACTTGCTCGAGTTTCTGTACTCGGATCCAGAGCAAGCGCACCTGTGTTGCCTCCCTCAGCCAGGTGCAGAGCTTGGCAGGCGATGGCGCACGCTCGCGACCATCATGCTCGACCCTCACAACGCATCCGCGCTCGTTCTCGATGGAAGTCCGGTGGAGCAACGGAGCAGAGAGTGGGTCTGCCTCGAGGCGCGCAAGCCCGGCTAGACGTGCTGGCCGCGAGATATCGGAGCGAGACTGTCTGCCGCGTTACTCGACTGACTTGTAGAACACACAAGCATCCATCTTCGAGGCCGCTCGACGTCGACGGTGAAGAATGGCGCGGATTGTCAATTCATCAGACCGAACAGCGATCACGGTCTTCGACGGGTGGAGCGGTGGTTCTGTCGGTCGGTATGACGATTGCACGATCACGCATCGTCATACCGGCATCTCGCCAGTGCATCCCCCCGTTTTGCGAAAAAATATCGGATGAGCAGCTCCCGTAAAGGGCGCGCAAATGGAAATGCGTCCCAGTGAAGCGGGCTCGGAGAAGAAGAGGAGACATCAAATGTCGAAGTCAGCACGCCGTGTCGTTCTGGCCGCCCGACCGGTGGGTGAGCCGAAGCTTACGGACTTTCGGGTCGAGAAATACCCCGTTCCGTCGTCGGCCGAAGGGGAAGTTCTGCTACGAACGATTTGGCTGTCACTCGATCCCTATATGCGGGGCCGGATGAATGATGGACCTTCTTATGCAGCGCCAGTGCCGATTGACGGCGTAATGCAGGGCGGCACGATCGCCGAGGTGGTGGAGTCACGCAATTCCCAGTTCAAGCAGGGCGATATCGTTCTGTCGTGGTGCGGATGGCAAGAGTACGGGCTGTCGAACGGTAGCGATCTGCAGAAAATTGACCTCAAGGACGAGGCCGTGTCGGCCGCCCTCGGCGTCCTCGGAATGCCCGGCATGACGGGCTATGTTGGGTTGCTCGAGTTTGGTAAGCCCAAGCCTGGTGAGACTGTGGTCGTGGCCTCTGCCTCTGGTGCGGTCGGATCGGCCGTGGGGCAGATTGCGAAGATCAAGGGCGCTCGGGCGATCGGCATTGCCGGGGGGCAAGAGAAGTGTGACTATGTCAAGCGCGAGCTCGGCTTTGATGAATGCCTCGACCACCGGAGCCCGGCCCTCGCGGAGGAACTGGCGGCAGCCTGCCCGAACGGAATTGACGTCTATTTCGAGAACGTCGGCGGCAAGGTATTTGAGGCCGTCGTTCCACTCTTGAATCCCTTCGCTCGCGTTCCGGTTTGCGGCCTCATTGCGGATTATAACACTCTTCCGGGAGCGCAACCGGCCGCGCCGAAGTGGGCGCCGACATTGTTGATCAACATTCTCACAAAGCGGTGGACGTTCCGTGGGTTTATTGTCAGCGATTTCAATGACAAGTATCCGGAGTTTGTTCGGGACATGTCACAATGGTTCGCGGAAGGCAAAATCAAACATCGTGAGTCCATCACGGATGGCATCGACAGTGCGCCGTCAGCCTTTATCGGCCTTCTGAAGGGCGCGAACTTCGGCAAGCAGCTTGTTCGCGTTGGCCCCAATAGAGTGTGACTTGAGCCTGAAAGCTAACAGTAGAGCGGCTAGAGCATTGGATGGTGACATATTCTGCGTCAGCAACGAGGTTTGCAAGGAGCCTGCCAATGTTTCGCACCGTTAGCTATTCAAATGTCCTCCCTCCCGAGGACTTCGACTGGTGAACGCGGGTCGGTGAAACGACACGCGTTCGCCCTTTTTGTCCTAAGGGATCCGAATTTAGGCCAGGCGACGTTTGCATCCTAACCGGTGCCGCCGCCTCGGCGTGTTCTTGGCTCGCGGCTAACTTGCGGTCCGCCTTCCGAGCAGGCCGGGCATAGGCGAGGTGCGACAAGCCACCATCGACCCAGCGCACTAAGCGCCGGCGCGCCTTTGCTGATTGCAGGTGGATGACCGCCGACAGCTTTGACGAGCTCCCCGCAGTAGGAATTTCTGAACAGCGAAACGGGTAGAATCGGTCAAGTCTTTTGGAAGACAGCGACATACCCCACGCCCTGAGTCGACGGCAGATTTGAGTCGCTGACCGAGGAGACACGCGAACGACCGGGCGTCGGCTCTGCCGTGATCTTGCCAGCCGAGCCATGGCGGCCGGCGTCCGTCTCACTAAAATCCTCGGCCGATAGATCTACAGGCTAGATAGGAGAAAATGCCGTGGACTTTGAACTCACCAAGGAGCAGCTCGATCTCCAGCAGCGAGCACGCACTTTCATTAACACCGAGGTTTTGCCTCATTATCGCTCCTGGCCGATTACCGCCCCCGAGTACGGCCCGGAACTCACCACGCATTTGAAGAAGAAGCTGCATGACTTCGGGCTCACGAAGCTGATCGTGCCGAAGGAGTATGGCGGGCAAGGGCTCGGAGCAATGGAGGACGTAATCGTTCTCACCGAATTCTCGAGATCGCCGCGGCGCGTGCCCGGCGCGATTTTCGCGCCGTGGCCGGTCCTCTACGACGCAAGTGAAGAGATCAAGCGAAAGTATTTGTACCCAGTCCTGGAGGGGCGGACGGGGTGGTCCATGTGCTTCACCGAGCCTCAAGCAGGCTCCGACCTAGCTCGCATTAAGACCACCGCCGTCAAGAAGGGGGACCACTATGTCATCAACGGAAGGAAGATGTGGCGGACGGGACACCACGAGGCTTCGTATACGGCCGTTGCCGCGGTGACCGACCCTGAGAAGGGCCACCGAGGCATCAGCATCTTTCTAGTGGATAACGACACACCTGGCTTCGAGAAGGTGCGCGACATCCCCGTGATATCGCGGCAATGGGGCGTCGAAGAGGAAGTAAAGCTCGAGAACGTGGTGGTGCCGGCGGAAAACCTTTTTGGTGGTGAAGGTGCGGGCTTCGCGGTCGCGCAGCATCAGTTCAACCGCTTCAGACTTCGGTTGGGAGGCGTCGCGCTGGGGATGGCTGAACGGAGCCAGGAACTCGCGGTCGAGTGGGCGCAGACGCGCGAAGTGTTCGGCGGGAAGCTGGGCGACAACCAGGCGATCCAGTGGATGCTGACCGACTCGCAATACGACATCGAATCGATCCGATGGAACACATACTATGCAGCTTGGCTCGTCGACCGC
This sequence comes from Bradyrhizobium ferriligni, assembly GCF_056837965.1. Taxonomy (NCBI): domain Bacteria; kingdom Pseudomonadati; phylum Pseudomonadota; class Alphaproteobacteria; order Hyphomicrobiales; family Nitrobacteraceae; genus Bradyrhizobium; species Bradyrhizobium ferriligni. The sequence continues at coordinate 43,903 of NZ_JBXEJO010000044.1, read as the reverse complement.
GGAGGTTATTCGGCCGCGAGACTTCCGGCTTCGATGGTCAAAGGCTATTGTATCGACGCGGGATTGCGTGTCGTGGATCGATCGATGCAGATCCTCGGTGGACGGGGCCTCGCGATCGATGACTACCCGTTCAGCGACTTCTATAATCAGCTTCGCATGTGCAAGCAGATGGAAGGGTCCACGGAGATCATGAAGATCGTGATGGCTCGCGAGATCCTGGGCAAGGGCAAGTAACTTCTGCACAAGGGGCTCGATCACGCGGTTCGAGCCCCCGGTCGGGCGTGGACATAACCGGCCCCGGAGACCAGTTCAAACGAGGTTTGGCATCGTTGGCCTCTGGAAAGAGGCAACGCAAGATGCGCGACGCAGGCAGGCGCTAATCCGGAGCGCCGCGTGGCAGTGCAGCGGTTCTGCAAATAGCTAAGGACGAAGCTCAGAAGACGGCGGGCATCGTCAACCGGCCAAAAGTCTCATTTCTCGGCGTCGATCACTTCGCCAATCGATTTCCAGGTCGTGCCATCGAACTGCACCAGCTGCTCCTGGCTCAGCGGCGTGTACCGCGTCGGGCTGGTATTGAGCTTGATGCCAGGAAGCATGATCGAGAGCTCGAGATCCTTGATGCTCGTCGCCTGCTTCATCAGGTTTTCGCGGGTCAGGTTGTCGCCGCAATTTCTCAAGACATGAACGAATGTCTGCGCGGTGGCGTAACCGAAGAGATGAAGGGTCTCCGTCGGATTGGCTTCGGGCATGTATTGCTTCATGAAGGAAAGATACTCCTTCATCCCGGGATCGTCGGCCCATGTCGGATCAGTGGGCTCCTTACGGAACAGCATGGTGATGACACCCTTGGAATTCTCCAGCCCTGCTGGAACAAGCGTGCTCGAGATCGAGCCGGCCGCGTCGCTGAGCAAGTGCAAGGCATCCCATTTCGTTTCCGCCGTCTTCTTGATGGCCTGCGCCGCAAACTTCGGCGTCGAAATGTCAACCAGCACGTCGGCTCCCGACGCTTTTAAGACCAAAACCTGCGAATCTACGGTGGGCTCGGCAACCTCATAGCTCAGCTCCTTGACGATCATCGTAGCAGCCTTGTCGCCCAGGCCATCACGGAGCCCCTTGAGATGGTCGCGTCCGAAATCATCATTCTGGAAAAGCACCGCTATCTTCGCGTTGGGCCGCTCCTTCAGTAGATACTTGGCGTAGATCACACCCTTGGCATGGTTGTTGGGCTGCCAGCCCATCGACCACGGATAAGTGGCGGGCTCCGACACCCGATTGGCGCCCGTGCCCAGGAACAGCGCCGGTACCTTCTTTGCATTCAGGTACTTCTGCGTCGCAAAGTTTGATGGCGATCCGAAAGTGCCCACGATCGCCAGCACCTCTTCACTTTCGATAAGACGGCGCGTCTGCTCGACCGCCTTGGGCGGGCTGTAGCCGTCGTCGAGCGAGATCAGGTTGATCTTCCGGCCATTGACTCCACCTTCGGCGTTCACCTTCTGGAAATAGGCTGTCATGGCGCGACCGATCGCGGCGAAGCTCGATGCGGGACCGCTATAGGGCATGGTTTGTCCGATCTTCACCTCGGTGTCGGTCACGCCGAGCCCATGGTTCTTCTCCTGACTGAATGCGGGTAAGCTCGATCCCGCCCAGAGGATCGCGCAGGTCGCCATCATGAGCTTTTTCACGCTCGTCTCCTTTGGACTTGTAATCAGGCGGACTGCAAGTAGCGCTGCTTAAGGACATGCTTGAACAGTTTGCCGTTCTCCTGCCGCGGCAGCTCCGCTTCAAAGTCGATCGATCGCGGACATTTGACGTGTGAAAGGCCTTCCCGGCAGAAGGCGATCAATTCGGCGGCGAGCAACGGCGTCGCCTTCGAAACGTCCTTCAATTGCACTACTGCTTTGACCTCCTCGCCAAATTCGGGGTTTGGAAGTCCGAACACGGCAACGTCGGCGATGTCGGGATGCAGCGCCAGGCGGCTCTCGATCTCGGCGGGATAGATGTTGACGCCCCCTGAGATGATCATGTGGGAGCGGCGGTCGGTCAGATAGAGATAGCCGTCCTCGTCAAGGTAGCCGACGTCGCCCAAGGTCGACCAACCTTTCGCGTTTCGCGACCGCGCAGTCTTCTCGGCATCGTTGTGATAGGCGAATTTGGGACCATCGAAGTAGACGTCGCCAATCTTGCCGGGGCCGAGCTCCTCTTGATTCTCATCGAGGATGTGAAGTTCGCCAAGGCAAGCTCGTCCGACCGACCCTCGATGAGTTAACCACTCTTCGGTCGAGATGCAGGTCACGCCGTTACGTTCGGAGCCGGCGTAGTATTCCCAGATGATCGGACCCCACCATTCGACCATCCGCTCCTTGATCTCGGGAGGACAGGGCGCGGCCGCGTGGATCGCGCATCGATGGGAGGAAAGATCGTACTGGCTACGTATTTCGGATGGCAGGGCGAGCAGACGAAAGAACATCGTCGGCACCCACTGGCTGTGGGTTATGCGGTAGCGCTCTACAGCGGCGAGCGCCTGTTCGGCCGCGAACTTCTTCATGATAACTGCAGTACCCCCGCATTCCAGCGTGCGCATGGTGAAACGAAGCGGGGCGGCGTGGTACAAAGGGGCGGGGGATAGATAGACAGTATCCTCCGCGAACCCGAAATGCCTTTGCACCCAATCTCCGTTCAGCTGAGCTTGGATCGCATTGGTGAAGAGAGGCTGCTTGATGCCCTTGGGCTTACCGGTCGTGCCGGACGAATAGCAGAAATCCTTTCCGACCGGCCCGTCCGGTATCTCGATCAGACGATCGAAACGCGCAGTCTCTTCGGCGTAGTCGCGACCCATTTCCGGGGAGCCACCCACGACATAAACCGCGCAACCGTGCGGGTTTTCGGCCAGCAGCGTCTGAACAGTCTCCGCGAAACGCGAAGCGACGAAGAATGCCTTGGCACCGCAGTCACGAACGATGTACGCCGCCTCTTCGGGCCTGAGGTGCCCGCTCACCGGGGTATAGTAGAGACCGTGGCGGCGTGTGCCCCAGATTATCTCGAAATAGGTGAGATCGTTGTCGAGCATGATGGCGATGCCGTCGCCCGGCGACAGGCCCATCCACATCATAAGCTGCGTTACCTTGTCGGCGCTCCGGTCCAGCTCGCCATATGTCACAGCTTCATCCGAAAACGCGATCAGAGCTGCGATTTTGTCAGGATGACGTTCCGCCCATTGACGCAGGATTGGCATTTCTCCCCCTCGGCTGAAAGACAGCGGTCTCGAGTGCCGATTGAAATCGGTTCTCGGCGCATTATCCTTTCAGGCGTCGGGGGATTGAATGACCGCGCATGCCAAACGGATTGACAAAATCCGACGCGCTTACTTTGCCCTTGATCTGTGGCGTTCACGGAACTCGCCAGGGGACAAGCCGGTCCACCGTCTGAACGCCCGGTGGAACGTGCTCAGTTCAGAGAAGCCCAAGGAGAGCGCGACCTCTTCGAGAGACAACCGAGATTTCTGCAGCAGGTGAACGGCGACGTCGTGCCGCAGCCGGTCCTTGATATCCTGGAAGCCGCAATTCTCCTCCTCGAGCAGGCGCCGGCGCAGCGTCTGCTGGGAAACGGCCAGCATGTCTGCGACGGCCTCAAACGAGAAAGCTCGCTTCAGATTGCGGCGAAGAATGGCGCGCACCCGCTCTGCCATGCTGCTGTCGTCGCGATAGCGTAGCAGGAGCGCATTCGGCATCGACGCCAGAAAGCGCCGCAGCCGCTCCTCGTCGGGCATGATCGGCAGATCCAGCAACTCGGAGTCGAAGCGGATTTCCGTGCGCGGCTGCTCGAACAACATCGGAGCACGGTAGAACGGCTCAAGCTCCGAACTGAACGGCTCCTCCGGGAAGACGTAGTGAACAGTGATCAGGGGGAGCCGGCGGCCTACGAGCCAGCACATCAGTCCGTAAGCGAACAGCAGAATCGCGCCATTCACCATACGCCTGCGGTTCGGCTGGGAAATGGTATCGGTGACGTAGAGCGAAGCGTCATCAGGACCTTCCGCAAGACGCACGGTGAAATCGTCCACCACCAGATGGTAGAACTGGCAGCCGATGCGGATGGCTTCGCGCAAGTTCGCGCAACGTATCAGCAGCCGGCACATCATGCGGAAAGTGCCAGGTTTGATCGGACGGTTGCAGAGCAACCAAAGCTCGTCGCGAGTTTCCCGGGTAAGGACGGCGATGAGCTTGGCAAACTTGTCCTGCGGCAGTCGGGCACCCGGTACAGCGAGCTGTTCGGGCGGAATGCCGGCTCGGGCGAGGAGCCGGTCGACGTCCAGCCCCGCCTCCCGCACGCCGCTCAGGACCAGTCCGACATAGCCGGTATCAATGGCCGAACGCGGCGGCACAGCGCGTGATGATCCGACTGCTTCAGAGGCTCCCGGCATGGCACCACCATGTTAGCCTTGAGATGCGGGGCTGTCGCCATATTCGTGATGGCAGGTAAGGTCAACGCTATTGGTGGTTTTCGTCATTGCGAGCGGAAAGCTTCCTCCCATTCTCGCGACCATAGTGTGTGGGAGAGGATCTGGATGCGCGCGTTGATGAGTTGCGAGCCGGGCGGGCCCGAGACGCTGCGGCTACTGGATGTGCCGGCGCCGATCCCCGATGCGGGACAGGTCCTGCTGGAAATCAAGGCTTGCGGCGTCAACTATCCGGACTTCCTCACCATCCAGGATCGATACCAGGTCAAGACCGCGCGTCCGTTCTCTCCGGGCGCTGAGGTGGCTGGAATAGTCTCTGCCGTCGGCTCCGAGGTTTCCGGGCTTCGCGCTGGGCAGCGGATCGCCGCCCGCATCGGAACCGGAGGCATGGCTGAGTTCGTGGTCGTGGATGCCGCACGTTGCAGTGAAATTCCGGACGGTATGTCCTTTGCCGATGCCGCGGTCATGCAATTCACGTTCGAGACGGCATATTATGCACTCCATACTCGCGCGCTTCTGGAGGCTGGCGAGACCGTGCTCGTGTTGGGAGCGGGCGGTGGAGTAGGCATCGCGGCGGTGCAGGTGGCCCGCAATCTCAGGGCCCATGTCGTCGCGGCGGCCTCGTCGGAGGCGAAGGTCAACTTCGCCCGCCGGCATGGCGCCGGCGGTGGCGTCATTTACCCGTCCGCAGCCCCTGAAGACCGCCGAGAAGTAGCTACTCTCTTGAAGAACTCGGTTGGCACGCGCGGCGCCGACGTGGTGATCGATCCTGTGGGCGGTTGGTTGAGCGAAACCGCCATCCGTTGCTTGGCGGAAGGGGGCAGATACCTCGTGCTCGGCTTTACGGGGGGGATTCCTTCACTCCCCCTCAATCTTCCTCTCCTGAAAAACTGCGACGTGCTCGGGGTCAATTGGCGGACTTTCTTACTGCAGCAAGGTCCGCGAAATGACGCTAACCGCCGGGAGCTTCACCGCTGGTACCGGGAAGGCATCCTGTCCCCAGGCGTCACCGCTGAATTCCCCTTGCACGAGGGCGGCAAGGCTATCCAGACCCTCGCCGACCGGAACGCCGTGGGAAAAATAGTCGTGACAATCTAAGGGATTATGTCTGCGTCGATGGACGGACGGCGTGCCCGCTATCTTCCTCTCGCGCACCACTTCGTTTCACCCGATCCGAGGAGGCATTTTGTGATCTCATTATGTGCGATCCCGACAAGACGATCGCCGCCACGAGCCGATGAGGGAAGTGACAACAAACTCCGCCATCCTCAACGGATCGGTCCAGTTCATCGTACGCGTATAGATCGGAAACACGACGATGCCGTGCACGGCCGCGATCAGACTATCAACCGCGCACTTGGCGTCTATCGAGGAGGAGCCGTAAACCGCGAGCAGATTCCTGACTATTCGATCGTAAAGAGAATAGGAACGTACCACGATCGGGGAGCGTCCGAAGGGAATTCCGTCTGCGTCCTTGACCGGAACTTTGTGCGGCGGAAGGGAGAACAGCGTTTGATAGTGGTCGAAATTGTCGAGCCAGTAGTGCGCCACGCCAAGGAAGACCTTGATCACGCGTTGCTCGGGGTCCGGCTCGCTCGCGGCAATTCTCTCGAAAGCTACGACGGCCGAAAGCATGTCCTCTTCGCGGATCGCAAGCAGCAGCGCGCGATGATCGTCAAAGTATTGGTAGATCGTCCCTGGCGAATAGCCGGCTGCTGCCGCGATACTGCGCAGCGAGACGTCGTTTGATCCTCGATCAGCCAACAATTTACGACCGGCCCTGATGAAGGCCGCACGGAGGTCGTCCTTAGCCTTGGCCGTGCTGGCACGGGCTCGCGGCACTCGCCGTGCCGTCGCAAGCTGGATTTGATGTTTCTTGCTCAAGTGAACCTCTGGATGTGCCGCCCCTTTCTATGCGCTGAGGAAGTTACACTGCAACAGACCTTCCCGAATAAATAAACGCGTTCAGTTCAAGATTGACATTATTGAACGCGTTCAGCTACGATCTAGGCAACTTCGGCGGATGGCACCGCCTTTGAAAAGAACGATGGGAGGTTCACAGTGGCTCAAATCGATGGCGGCCGGGCGTTGGTCGCGACACTGAAGCGGTTTGGCGTCGACACCATCTTCACGCTGCACGGCGGTCACCTGGACTGCGTCTACCAGGCAGCCGTGGCCGAAGGCTTCCGCATCATCGATCACCGACACGAGCAGGCGGCCGGAATCGCCGCAACCGGATACGCGCGAACGACCGGAAAGGTCGGCGTGGCCATGGTCACCGCAGGTGGCGGCATCACAAACGTGGTCACGGCTATCGCCAACGCCTATTCCGACTGTGTCGCAAGCGTGTTTCTCGGCGGTGCGCCGCCATTGCGGGATTTCGACGCGCTGCCGGTCAATAGCGGTTATGACCAGTTATCGGTGATGGGCGGCATCACCAAGTGGTGCCATCGTGTCACGCACGTGGAGAGGCTACCGGATCTGCTCGGGCGGGCGTTCCACGTCGCGCGGGAGGGGCGCCCCGGCCCCGTTTATCTGGATCTTCCAAGCGATGTGCTGTTCGCTCTGGTCGAAGAGAGCGATCTCGCATATCCGAATGGCGAAGCGATGATATCGCGGCCCTCGCCATCGAAGGCCGCTGTGGCGACCGCGCTCGAATTGCTGCGAAATGCAGAACGTCCAGTCATACTCGCGGGCGGCGGCGTGGCCTATTCGGGAGGCGCCGGTCCGCTGACGCGTTTTGCCGAGCTCGCCGGCATTCCCGTTGCGACCAACAACAAGTCGCGTGGAGCACTGGCGACTGACAATCCCCTCTGGGTCCGAGGCTTTGGCGCGCTGGGTGCTGCGGCCGCGCGCGGAGCGGGGCAGCCCGACGTCGTCCTGCTGTTGGGCGCGCGGCTCGGCCTCTATACCGGAGGGCGCCGCAAGTCCGTCATTCCGGCCGATGCCAAGATCATTCAGGTCGATATTGCGGCCGAAGAGATCGGTCGGGTTCGCGATGTCGAGCTCGGCGTAGTCTCCGATTGTCGGGAGATGCTGGAGGCGTTGATCGAGCAGGCGGGCAATGGTCCTTGGCCCGACCGCCGCGAGTGGCTGTCCGGTCTGCGCGGGGACAATGCGCCGAAGCCTCCGCTCTCCAGTTCCACGGACGGCCTTACTCCCGGGGTGCTGGCGTCCACTCTCGCCTCAGCGGCTCCGCCAGACGCGATCTTCGTGCTCGACGGCGGTGAAACTCCCGCGTGGTTCGACGGCTTCGCTGCGAGCAGCAAACCCGACCGCTGGCTCGGTCACGGCTACATGGGAATTATGGGCGAAGGCATGCCGCTCGCGGTCGGCGCGCAGGTCGCCCATCCCGACAAGCGCGTGATCTGCTTCTCCGGCGATGGTGCCGTGGGGTTCAACTTCGCGGAATTCGACACCATGGTGCGCCATAATCTCCCGGTGGTCGTGGTGGTCAACAATGACCAGCAGTGGGGCATGTCGGCTCACGGCCAAGATCTGATCTTTGGCCCCGGCAAGCGCGTGGCTTCCGAACTCGCAGCAACGCGTTACGATCTCGCGGCGGCAGGGTTCGGAGCGCACGCGGAATACGTGACGAAGGTCGAGGAATTGGGGCCCGCGTTGAAGCGGGCGCTCGCCACGAACCGGCCGGCCTGCGTCAACGTGATGACCAAGCCCGTGATGAACCCGATCACGCAGCGCTTCATGGGACTCGCCGCGGAAGGTCTTCGCAGTCCCGAAGGCAAGGCGCGCGTTCCCTATGCCGACATCCTGGAGGTATGACGATGGCATCAAACCGTCGCTTGAACGGCAGAGTGGCCATGGTGGTCGGTGGTGGGTCCGGCATGGGCCAGGCCGTCGCGCGCCGACTGTCGCAAGATGGAGCTCGGGTCGCCGTAGTCGACCGCGACTTCGACGCAGCAAAGGCTACCGTAGCAATATTGGACGGCGAAGGGCTGGCTCTCGCCGCTGATGTTGTCAGCGAGGCCGCCGTCGCGAATGCGACAGATGCAATCGCGAAGTCGTTCGGGCGCCTGGATATCGGCATCAATGCTGCGGGAGTCGGGGTTAGCGTGGCGTTGACCGACCAGACGCTTGAGCAGTGGCAGCGCGTGCAAGACATCAATCTTACTGGACTGTTCCTGTGCTGCAAATATCAGGCGCTGCAAATGAAAGCGCGTGGTGGCGTCATCGTGAACTTCATCTCCACCAATGCCGAGCAGGCCGGTGAAGGTCTGTCCGCCTACTGCGCCTCGAAAGCCGGCGCGGCCATGCTGACGCGAGTTGCAGCCATGGAACTGGCTCCGCACAAGATCCGCGTCGTCGGTGTTGGTCCCGGCCTCACCGAAACGCCCATGGTCAGCCGGTTGCTTTCGCTGCCGCAAGCCCGGGCCGAGTTCGTAGACAACATCTTGCTTGGCCGTCCCGGTCAGCCCGACGAGGTCGCTGCAGTTGCGGCGTTTCTGGCGTCCGATGAAGCAAGCTATATCACAGGCGACACCATCTACGTCGATGGCGGCGCGCTCAACCGTCGCTATCCTAGCCTGGCTTCCAGGTCGGCTCCTTCGAGGGCCGCTTCATGAAGGCGCTAACCTATGCAGGCGAACACTCGGTCCGCTTTGCCGACGTTGCTGTGCCGCAACCGGCAGCCGGTGAGGAGATCGTCGACGTGCTGGTCGCTGGTATCTGCGGCACCGATCTTGGTGCGGTCAGAAGCGGTCGGCCACCGCTCCCGGTAGGCCTGACCATCGGACACGAATTCGTCGGCCGCAGGCAGCGGGACGGTGTGCTCGTCGTCGCCAATCCGATCTTCTCGTGCGGCGAATGTCGCGCCTGTCGCGAGGGGCGCCGCCATCTCTGCGAGCAACGTCAGGTACTGGGCGTTCATCGCAACGGCGCATTTGCCGAAAGCGTCTTGGTGCCGGCCAGCAGCCTCGTCGAGGTCAGCGCGCTCGATCCGACGCGCGCCGCGATGGTCGAACCGATCGCGACGGCGCTACACGCCTGGCGACTGTCGCCGATGCCGCAGCGCGACGTCGCTGTCTTGGGAGCCGGACCCATCGGCATGTCGCTGCTTCACGTGCTTAAGGAGAACCGGGTCACCAATATCACGGTCACTGACATCGCCCCCGAACGACGGGCAATGGCCTTGCGCTGCGGCGCAGATATCGCGACCGAGACGGCGGAGGGCGTTTACGAGGCGGTCATTGACACCGTCGGCGCCGTTACGACGCGTCGGAATGCCGTGGAAAACGTCCGTCCCGGAGGCACAGCGGTCCTGGTCGGCCTGCATGCTCCCGAGTTCGCCGTCACCGGCGGCCCGGTCGTCGCCGGCGAGCGCACGATAAGAGGATCGTTCGCCTATTCGCACGGTGAATTCGTGGAGGCGGTGGATCTGGCAAAAGGCCTCGACACGCGCTGGATCGCTTCGGTGCCGTTCGACCGCAGTGCGGACGCATTTGCCGCCCTTTTGACGGGGACCGCCGATCCGGCCCGCATCAAGGTGCATTTCAGTATCGCAAACTAATCCGACGGAAGAGCGGATCCAGCCGGGGAGGGAAAAATGAAGGCAGTGTTGAAGAAAGTCATTGCGGCGATGGCCGTGATTGCCGCGTCCCAGGCGGCGAACGCCGCGGACGATCCCATCAAGATCGGCGTTCTGTTGTCCACGACGGGCGTCGTCGGCTTCATCGGCGATCCGGAACAGAAGGCCGTGGCGCTCTACGTCAAGAAGATCAATGACGGGGGTGGTGTTCTGGGACGCAAAGTCGAGTTGGTTTCGTATGACGATGCATCTGAACCCGCGCGGGCGAGCTCGCTCACCAAGCGGCTGATCGAAGCGGATCACGTCGATCTCGTGATCGGCGGAACCATTACTCCTAACGCAATGGCAATGATCCCATTGGCCGAACGTGCCGAAATTCCATACATTTCGGTCGGTGGAGGCCTACCGATCGTCGACCCTGTGAAGAAGTGGGTGTTCAAGACACCACATACCGATCGTCAGGTCGCGCTGCGCATCCTTCAGGACATGAAGGCAAATGGCCACACGAAGATCGGTCTTCTATCGGAAACTGCCGGATTCGGTCAATCCGGCCGCAAGGAAATTCTGGAGAATGCCGCCGGTTATGGAATCACCATCGTAGCCGACGAAAAGTACGGTCCGAAAGACACCGACGTTACACCGCAGCTCACGACCATCAAGAATGCGCCAGGGGTCGAGGCTCTTTTGATCTTCTGCGGCGCCGGCACCAGTCCGGCAATGGCGGTCAAGAACAAGGCAAGGTTGGATATCAAGCTGCCGCTGTACCTCCCGCACGCTGTCGTCAATCAGGAATTCCTGAATCTGACGGGCAGCTCTTCCGAGGGAGCGCGCATGCCCACGGCCGGTTTCATCGTTCCAGAAGGCGTCGCGGCCAACGACCCGCAAAAGCCCGTGATCGACGGCTTCTATGCCGGCTACAAGGAAATGTACAAGGAAGCTCCATCGCCGTTCGCGGGAAATTCCTACGATGCCATCATCATCGCGATCGATGCGATCCGTCGTGCAGGGTCGACCGACAAGGTAAAGGTACGCCAAGCGATCGAGGAAACGCGCAAACTTCCCGGCCTCAACGGTGTGTTCACCATGTCCGAGACGGACCATCTCGGCCTTGCACTGGAGTCATTGCGGATGCACGTCGTCAAAGACGGGAAGTTCGTACCGGTAAGCTAATCCCGCGCTCGGGTTAGCGCGCCGATAATGCGTCGAGCCGGATGTCGGCGGGCCGACGTGGCGACCCGGTGCGTGCGCGCCGAAGAATTGCCTTTCGGCCTCCATGGAGCAACCAATGCTATCGCAATTCCTTCAGTTCCTGCTTGCAGGTCTGACCGTCGGGGCGACCTACGCACTCGCGGCGCTCGGCTACACCCTTGTCTATAATGCGAGCGGAATGATCAATTTCGCCCAGGGTGAATTCATCATGCTCGGCGCGATGACGGCTTCGGCGCTGGTCGGCGCCGGCCTTCCGCTATTGGGTTCGCTTGCGATCGCCATCGCGTTCACCACGTTCGTCGGCTTTGCCATGGCGAAGTTCGCGGTCGAGCCGGCGCGTACGACTTCGATGACATCGCTAATCATCATCACGCTCGGAGCGGGCCAGGTCATCCGTGGCGCAGTCGAGATTGGACTTGGAAAGGGTAACCATGCCTTGCCGGGGCTTTCCGATGATCGCCCTCTGAATCTCCTCGGTGCCGCCCTGGCTCCACAGGCGCTTTGGATCATGGGGACCTCGCTCGTCATCGTGATCACCCTGTTCTGGTATTTCAACTCGACTATGCACGGGAAGGCTCTGGTGGCCACTTCGCACAACCGGCTGGCCGCTCAGCTCGTCGGTATCAACACGACGGGAGTTCTGACGTTTTCGTTCGCCTTATCTGCGGCGCTGGGTGCGATCGGAGGCGTGCTGCTCGCCCCTATTACTTTTACGAACTATGGCGCCGGCACGATGCTGGGCCTCAAGGGCTTCGTCGCCGCTGCCTTCGGCGGGCTGGGTAGTTCGGTCGGCGCGGTCGTCGGCGGATTGGCCCTCGGCGTCATCGAGTCGATGACGGCCGCGTACATTTCCGCCGCCTATAAGGACGCGGTCGCCTTCGTCCTGATCATCCTGGTTTTCCTTCTCGCGCCGCACGGTTTATTCGGCGCCAAGACCTCGGACCGAGTATGACGATCTCATCGCGAATTGTCGGTCTTGGTATATTGGCCGCCGGGTTAGCAATCTTTCCCTTGCTGACTCCCAACGCCTTCGTCTACGACCTAGCGATCCGAACCATCATCAACGCCGTCGTCGTGATCGGCTTGAACCTGCTGTTCGGCTACACTGGGCAGATTAGTCTCGGCCATGCGGGCTTTCTCGGTCTCGGCACTTACGCCTCCGCGGTCCTGACGACGCATGCTGGTTGGCCGCCGCTTGTCGCACTCGGAATCGGCGCGGCAGGTACCGGTCTCCTGGCCTTCGTGGTCGCACGCCCAATCTTGAGCCTGAAAGGTCACCACCTGGCGATGGCGACTCTCGGCATGGGCATCATCATCTCCATCGTGCTTAACAACGAGATGCAATACACGGGCGGGTCGGACGGCATGTCCGTTCCGGCATTCGCGATCGGCCAATGGCAACTGAGAGGCGACCGCAACTGGTATCTTCTCGTGTCCGCTCTTTTGCTGATCGCGGTGTGGGCAGCGACGAACCTCGTCCGTTCGCCCGCCGGCCGGGCATTGCAGGCAATCCATGGCTCGGAGGTGGCGGCCCGTGTTGCCGGCATCGACGTCACCAGCGTGAAAGTGAAGGTATTCGTGCTCTCCGCAGTAGTTGCGAGCGTCATGGGCAGTCTTGAGGGCCACTACCTGGAGTTCGCGACGCCGGATAGCGCGGGCTTCGTGCGATCGATATTGCTGATGGCGATGGTAATCGTAGGCGGCATGGCTTCCATTGCCGGATCATTGATCGGCGCGGTCATGCTGACCGTGCTTCCCCAAGCGCTTTCGGCCTTCGAGGGCGGCGAAACTATTGTGTTCGGCATCATACTGGTCGCAACGATTGTCTTCATGCCCAACGGGCTCGTACCGACGGTCCGCGATCGAATGGCGAGGGTACAGTCATGAACGCGCTTGAGGTCAGGAACCTGTCAAAGCGCTTCGGTGGTGTCACTGCGGTCGATGATCTTTCGTTCGCGGTCGAACCCGGATCCATATACTCCATCATCGGGCCGAACGGGGCCGGCAAGACGACTGTCGTCAACCTGCTGTCGGGAATCTATGTACCTACCGCGGGCACGATCACGATGATCGGCGAGCCCGCATCCGGTCAATCACCCGACAAGCTTGCGAAGCTAGGGCTCAGCCGCACGTTTCAGAATCTCCAGATATGCATGAACATGGACGCCATCTCCAACGTGATGATCGGCGGCCATATCCGTCTGGATTCAGGCTTCGTAAGCGCGCTGCTGCACTTGCCTCACATACGCAAGAGAGATGACGAGTTGCGCGAAGAAGCTGACGCACTTATGGGCTTCGTCGGTCTGTCTCAATACCGTAGCGCGCAGGCATCGCAAATGCCTTATGGGGCGTTGAAGCGCCTCGAAATAGCACGTGCTCTGGCGGCGAAGCCCAAGATACTGCTGCTCGACGAGCCGGCGGCCGGGCTCAATCACGTCGAGACGGAAGAAATATCCGCCCTGATCGAACGCATCGCGGCGATAGGCGTGACTATCGTCCTGATCGAGCATGACATGAAGCTGGTGATGCGGGTGTCGACTCGGATCCTTGTGCTCGACTACGGCAGAAAACTTGCCGAGGGGCGACCGGAAGAAGTACGGGCGGACCCGCAGGTCGTTGCGGCTTATCTCGGAGCCGCCGCATGAGCGTGATTCATAAGTTGAAATCTGCGGTTCCTTCCACCGACCATGAGCCGCTGCTCGAAGTGAGGGGGCTCAAAGCGCGATACGGGCCGATCGAAGCGCTGCACGGTCTCGATTTTGCCGTGGGGAGAGGGCAATTGGTTGCACTGGTCGGTGCGAACGGCGCCGGCAAGACGACGCTTCTGCGCGTCCTCTCCGGCGTTCATCGTGCGTCCACCGGGATGATCCGGTTTGATGGCGTAGACATCTCTCGACTTGCGTCTCACAAGCGCGTGGCACTCGGCATCTGCCAGACGCCGGAAGGACGCCAGGTCTTCGGCCCGATGTCCGTCGAGGACAACATCCTTCTCGGTGCCTATCGCCGACAAAACGCTCAAATCGACCGACGCATGGAGCAGGCGTATTCGCTTTTCCCTGTCCTGAAGGTGAAGCGCAAGCTACCAGCTGGAACGCTTTCCGGCGGTCAGCAACAGATGCTTGCGATCGCACGCGCGTTGATGGGTGAGCCGAAGCTATTGTTGCTCGACGAACCTTCGCTTGGACTTGCCCCGCTTCTCGCTGCGGAGATCTTGCGAGTGGTGGACCGGTTGCGGCAGGAAGGTATCACCATTCTCCTGGTCGAGCAGAATGCGCGCGCAGCCTTGGCGATCGCCGATACCGGCTATGTCGTTGAGACCGGCCGGATCCTCAAGTCGGGGTCCGGATCCGACTTGCTGCAAAGCGATGACGTGAAGCGTGCATATCTCGGGATGTAGGATAGAGGCTCAGGTGATAAGCATCGATCATCGGACAATGAAAGCGAACGGAATCGACATCCACGTGGCCGAGGCCGGCCGCGGCCCCGCGGTCATTCTCTGTCACGGGTTTCCCGAGACCTGGTACTCTTGGCGGCATCAGATTCCTGCACTTGTTGAAGCCGGCTACCGGGTCATCGCGATGGACATGCGCGGTTTCGGTGAAACGTCAGCCCCCGAGCGCGTCGATGACTACACAATGTTGCATCTGGTCGGCGACGTGGTCGGCGTGTTGGACGGGCTAGAACTCCCGAACGCCGTCGTGATTGGTCACGATTGGGGGGCGCCGGTCGCTTGGATTACCGCCTTGATGCGGCCGGATCGCGTTCGCGGTGTCGCCGGATTGAGTGTCCCGTATGCGCCGCGCTCTTCAATGAGCCTTCTTCAGGTCATGCGAGCCCGAGGCAATGACGGGTTCTATATGTTGTATTTCCAACAGCCGGACGTTGCCGCAGAACTGGCAAAAGACACCAAGCTGACGCTCAGGCGGATGTTCTACACGCTTTCCGGCGATCCGCCGGAGCCCGAGCGCTGGAATACGTTAGTGCCCGAAGGGTGTACGTTCGTGGAAAGCCTTGCCGAACCGCACGAGCTCCCGGCCTGGCTGTCCGAGGAGGACCTCGAGGTATATTCGAAATCCTATCGCCGAAGCGGCTTTCGGGGTGGTCTGAGCTGGTATCGGAACGTCGACCGAAACGCGGAGCTTCTTGCTCCCTTCGACGCGGCCAAGATTTCAGTGCCGGCCCTGTTCATCGGCGGGAAGCGCGATGCGGTCGTTCAATGGAGCGATCAAAGCATCCAACGATTGCCGTCCAATCTCATCGATTGGCGAGGAACGGTACTCATAGAAAGTGCAGGTCATTGGGTGCAGCAGGAAGCTCCCGTGGAAGTAAACGAAGCTCTGCTGCGCTTTCTCGGTTCGCTGTCATAGGAGGACAATTCGATCTTTTCGATAGGCAAAGAGCGATCCAACTCCGGCGATCCCGAAGACGTAGTCCGAGCCGAAATCTAGCTTGGCATTGAGGGACGTTCGACCGAAGGTCCGATGACCTCTGATCGTCCTTCAGGCACCGATGACGACGACAAAAGGGGAAAGCTTAGCGTGACCAAATTGGACAAACAGACACTGGAGAATATCGGCCGGTCTTGGGTCGAGGGATGGAACAAGTCGAATGCCGATGAGTTCGCGCACCTGTTCCGAGAAGATGGTGAGTACCTGGACGCGGCCTTCGGCGCTTTGCGTCGCGGTCGCGATTTCATGAGACTTCATCATCAGCTCTGGCACCGGGCCATTTCCGGCTTTCGAATGACTTCCGAGAGAATCATCGCCGGCGACTCCGTCGTGGTAGTTCAAGCGATCGGTGAGGGAACATTCGACGGCGAAAGTCTCGGCGGAGGCAAAGTAGCTGCCACAGGCAAGACCTTTCGTGCTCGTTTGTGCGCCGTATTAGCCGTAGCAGACGACCGAAAAATAGCCCGGTGCTCGGAATACTACGACCGAAGCCTGATGCCAGAGGGACAGCAGGCGCCATTCCGAGATCTCGATCACATTTAGGAACCGAAGGAGCGATAACATGCCGGTTTCAGAGCTAGGAAAGATCAATCGGAAGGCGCCCGACGTTTCGCGATTTCCTCTCCTCGATCCGCTGCAACTCGGCCATCTGCGCCATATCCAGAATCTTGCCGATCAGCCCGATGGCGAATGGTCGAAGATGGGTATACCGGATCCAGGACAGGAATGGCTCGATTCCTACCGCTATCAGCTTGCACAGATGGCCTATGCGATCGGCTTGGCCCACTATCATCGACTGCCCGCGGCGCCGGCGGTATTTCGCGGTACTCTCGACAAACTGATCCGCAAGATGCTGCGCCGCGAGGTGTGGGGATATTGGAAGGATACGAGCCAGTCGGGGCCCTACGTTAATCCCGACATCAAAGAGCTGCGAAAGGGCTGGGTCGATCCGGTAGCCCGCGAGAACATCATGTACAGCGGGCATCTATCGGCCATGGTGGGCATGTACAGCATGCTGTTCAACGACGACGGCTACGATCAGCCCGCTGCATTGACCTTCGTGCATAACCCAATCTTCTGGGGGATGGGACCGGAAAAGTTCGAATACAGTCGCAGTTCGCTCAACGAAGTCATCTATTGGCAGATGGTCGAAAATGGCTGGCTCGGCGTTGCCTGCGAGCCGAACTGCGTCTTCATCGTCTGCAACCAATTTCCGATGCTAGGTTTCCGCTTCTCGGATTTGCGTAAAGGCACCTCGATAGCGGACGAGGTGACGCGGAGCTACCGCGCGGCCTGGGACAAGAAGGGCATCTTCTCGGCGGAAGGCTGGTTTCACGGTTGGTGGCGTGTCGAGCAGGACGATTTCGTGCCGCCGAAGAGCGTCGGTTGGACCGCATGGGGCGGTGCGGTGATGAATACATGGAACCGGGATTTCGTGCATGGGATCTATCGAGATCAATTGCGGGGCGTCCTGAAGTACGGCCGCGACGGTCTCGTATCGCTTTACCCGAGTTCCGTGGTGCCGCAAGTGCGAGAGGCACTCGACAATGGTCGTCCGGTCGATGGCATCGAGGACCGTGCCTATCCATGGCCGATGCCGGATGTCGGCTATGTCGCCATGCTGCTCTCCGAAATGGGAGATAGCGACCTGAAAGGCCTGCTCGCGCATGCCGATCGCTATATGTCGCCGACCTGGAGCGACGGTGGCTTGTACTATCCGCGCAGCGACCGATCCTACGACGAGGATGGCAACCTTATCCGGATGGACCGGCTCACCGGCAATGCGATGCTGGCCTACGCTCGTCTGAACGTGCCGGATGGGCTTTGGGCTCTCTACAACAAGCCCTGGGACGGCGAGCATTTTGCCCATCCCGCACTGCAGCAGATCACGTCCGGTGTCGACGTAACGCGCGCAGTATATGATCAGAGTGAGAGATGCCTGGTCGCAACGCTCCAGCCGCAAGACCCGTGCTCACTACATGTCGTGCTCGACATCGGACCCCTGGTGCCGAATGCGAGTTGGACCCTCTTCGTCGATGACGTAGCGGTCTCGGCCAGTCGAGATGGAGCGGTCGCGAGTACCGATGCCGTGCACGTTGCAGCATGCGGCCAGGTCCTTGCCGTAGGTCTGCGGCTGGAGAAGCCGACCACGCTCATTCTTGAGATTGGCGATGTCTGACTGCTGTAGGGGAAAATCGGGCAGCGAGCAGACTGTCCAGGTCGGAGGTACCTTCGATCTGATCGATCATCATGGCAATCCCGTAACCGATCGCAGCTATCGCGGCCAATTCATGTTGCTGTTCTTTGGTTTCACGCACTGTCGAGCCGTATGCCCGGCGGCTCTTTCACGTCTCTCGCGAGTCATTGACCGACTCGGGCCATTGGCCACGAACCTCCGACCCCTCTACGTCACGGTCGACCCGGAACGCGATACTCCGCCGGTCATGAAGGCCTTCTTGGAAAGCAAATTTCCGCATTTTACGGGCCTGACCGGCTCGCGCGATAACATCGAGCACGTCAAGGGACGCTACAAGGTCTTCGCGAAGCGTGCGGCCGATCCAGACGACGCGGCCGGGTATCAAATGCCCCATACTGCCTTCACTTATCTGGTCGGGCCTAACGGCATCTATATCGCGCACTTTACCGACGCGATCGACGACGAAGAACTGGCCGAGCGGATCAGCAGGTACATCGGCGCAGCATCCTCCATTGGCCCAAACGAACTAACGTTCGTTGCGGGTCCACGTTGAAAGGAGGGCATCGAGGACCTCTTCCGCCATCTTGATCGGGCTAGACCACTCGAGGGTGTGGGTGTGCAACGTGAAAGCTATGATGCCGTGAGTCGCCGCGATTAGGGTATCGGTCGCGACCCGAGGCGGACACGGTGGCGTGACGTAAGGAGCGAACAGGTCGTCCACCAACTGCCGGTAGAGCGAATAGGATCTGAGCACGACAGCAGATCGTCCGAACGGCTGGCGTCCGGCCTTGGTGGATTGTTCGGGACGAATTGAAAACAGGACCCTGAATTCCTCGGGGCGTTTCAGCCAGTGCCGGATCGCTGCAAGAAAGACCGACCGCAAGCGCTCTTTGGGGTCCGCAATGCGCTTCGCTATCTTTTCCAGATTGTCCACGACGCGAGACATGTCCTGCTCGCGAATCGCGATAAACAGCTCGTGTTGATCTCTGAAATATTTGTAAACCGTGCCTGGTGAATACCCGGTCTCGGCTGCAATCTTTCGCAGCGAAACGGTCGACGGATCTTCGATAGCAAATAGGTGCCGCCCCACCGCGATCAGATTGTCTCTAACATCTTTCTTTTGTTCGTCAGTCCGCGCTCGTGCGCCGGGCGCCGGCCTTCTCGCTAGGACAGACTTGTCTTGATTGTTTGATCGCGCGCGCTTCATGTCGAATGTCTACCAGCGAGGCTTCATGTCGCAATCAGGACGTCCCTGACTTACCCACAGAAACCATCTTGATGGCCCCGGCCGGGGTTGCGGTTTTCGACTACCGGACGTGTGCATCGTCGCCATCGGTCAGCGGGCCGAATGCGGACTGTGCCGGTCCTCGACGGCTACGAACGGGCTTTCTTCCGGAATTTCCAATGTCGCTTCGTTTGCTCTTCGCGCAGACTGAATGCCCCCAACCTAACATGCGGCCGCTTGCAGAAAACGACCCTGGGTTGCCTTTCGGGCCAGGCACCTACCGAACATCTATCGCAGAGGGAGTGCCCTCAGGACGAAAGATTTGCGACCAATCACTGCGAGCGTGGTTGGCGTTCCGGCGGTAACGTTCGAGTGCTCGCGGCGGACGAAGCCAATATCCCCTGTTTGGTAGATGACAGGTCAGGGAGTTCCCGTCGATCCTCCGTCCTAGCAAGACGCCTCCTATGTTGGCTTGGATAAAGGATACGCTCATGTCAAAAACCGAGACAAAGGCTTCCTCACCGCTTCCTCAGTACTTCCACTCCGCGACGCAGCTGCTCACTTCGCTCCGACAGCGCCGCATCGGCGCGGTGGAACTGCTGAACCTGCACCTTAAGCAGGTCGATAAGCACAATCCCGCACTGAACTTAGTCGTCGCGCGTGACGCCGAGGGCGCATTGGCAGCCGCCCGCCGGGTGGACAACGCCGCGCCATCGGAGCGGGGTGTGCTGCATGGGCTCCCGATGACCATCAAGGACACCTACGAAGTCACGGGTATGCCCGCAACCTGCGGTTTTCCGTTCCTCGCGGACCATCGGCCACAGCAGGATGCGGACGCAGTAGCGCGGCTCAAGGCGGCAGGCGCCATCATCTTCGGCAAGACCAATCTGCCCGCGGGCGCATTCGACTGGCAATCTTACAATCCCCTCTACGGAACCTCGAACAATCCCTGGGATGTAGGACGAACGCCCGGCGGCTCATCAGGCGGTTCGGCAGGGGCAATTGCTGCGGGCTTTGCGCCGCTGGAGCTGGGCAGCGACATTGGGGGATCGATCCGCACCCCGGCGCACTTTTGTGGCATCTACGGTCACAAGCCCAGCTACGGCGTGGTGCCTGGACGAGGGCACATTCCGCCGATGCCGGGCCAGTACACGACCTACGAGCTGGGCGTGTGCGGCCCACTGGCTCGGAGCGCTGAGGATCTGGAACTCGCAATGGATGTGCTCGCCGCACCTGCGGAACTGAGCCGACCGCCATGGAGCGTGAAGATTCCGCCAAGCCGCCACGAGCGACTAAAGGACTTCCGCGTCGCGCTGTGGGCCGACGCCAGCACTTATGCCGTCGATTCGCGTTGCCTGGAAGTCATGCACGCCTACGCGGACGACCTGCGTCGTCTTGGCGTAACTGTGGACGAGAAGGCGCGCCCGGGCATCGATTGGCAGGCGGCCTACGAAACCTATATCGCGACGCTGTTTTCGGTGATGGCCAGCGGCCTGCCGCCTGAGGTGGCGCAGCAGCTCGTCGAGTCGGCCGCAAAGCTACCGCCCACCAGTTATCCCGCTCGGGCGGCGCGCGCGGTGACGAGGCGCCATGTCGAATACTTCGAAGTAGTAGAGCAGCGCGAGCGGCTCTTTCGCAGCTGGCGGGATTTCTTCACGCGCTATGACCTCTTGATCTGTCCAGTGATGCCGACAGTCGCATACGCACACGATCATCGCGGCGACGGCAGCGCGGCCGATCCAGTCACCATGTGCGAAGCTCGCAGCATGATCGTTGATGGTCGGCCGCGCCCGTATTTCGACGGTCTCCAGTGGCCGTCGCTTGCGGTCTGCGCCAACCTACCGGCGACAGCGGTACCCACCGGGCGGTTCGTAGACAAGATGCCGATGGGCGTGCAGTTGATTGGGCCGTTCCTCGAGGATCGCACGCCGCTCCGATTTGCTCAGCTTGTCGAACGCGAGGTCGGTGGCTTCGTGCCACCACCAGCCTGCCTGTGAGTTATCGCGCGGAGCAGCTAGTCGAGAGCGCCAATGCCTGGCGCCGCGGGCAGCCACGACGAACGCTGCTGCGCGTTTGAAGTGTGAGATCCAGACCTAGGAGGCAATGGCATGACCACGCCAGCTTTGCGTACGCTTATACACGGTGGCCCTGTGCTGACTCAGAATGAGCGGCGGGAAACTCACGAGGCGATCGTCCTTGAAGGAGACAAGATACTTGCGACAGGTGCGCTAGATGACATGCGTTCCCTTGCAGGATCCTCGGCCCGGCAAATCGACATGGAGGGCGCCTGCGTGCTTCCAGGGCTGATCGACAATCATCCGCACTTCCTTCATTTCGGCAGTTTCGACGTGCCCTGCATCAAACTCTATGATGCGCGAAACCACGCCGACATCCTTGCCCGCATACGCGAAGGAGCTGAGGTGATACCGCAGGGCGAGTGGATCCTGACAACTCCGGTCGGCGAACCGCATTATTTCATTCGCAGGTCATGGCGCGATCTTCCCGAGGGGCGGCTGCCGAACCGATGGGAGCTGGATGCTGTCGCCCCAGACCATCCGGTCTGGATACAGGCCTATGCACCGGTAACTCCAAACGTCTGTGCGATGAACTCCAGGGCGCTGCAACTACTCGGCTTTGGGCGCGATCTGCCTGACCAAGTCGATAACGTGACGATCGAGAAGAATGCGGATGGTGAGCTTACCGGCATTTTCACCGGGGGCGTGACGAACTACTATAACGGCAGTCTTTTTTGGCTGGGGCGCGTGGCGGCGCAGGTGTTTCGTCCAACCGACGACCTCTGGTACCGAGGCGCTCTTGCGGGGCAGCTGACAGCTGCCGGCCGAGGCGTGACGGCGGCTTACGAGGGGCACGCGATGGATGCAGCCCACATCGCTGCGTATCAACGCGTTCGCGACGAGAACAACCTGCGCATGCGCGTGCTGACCACCTTGGAAGGTGCCCAACACGCCTTCGATTTCGGTATGGGAATCACCGAAGCAAGCGTTCGCGCGAATTGCGGGCTCGCGGCAGGCCTCATTCAAACCAGCGACCCGCTATATCGTGTCAACGGACTTTCATTGTGCCCGTCCGGGCCTGCCTGGCCTGGTATCTTGCGAACTGACGGCGAGTACAAAGACCCCTATGGTCGCCCCACAAAGGGACACGCGTTCCTTACGCAAGCGATGATACGCGATACCATTGAATACTGCCTGAAGAACAATCTTCGCCTGAACATGCTGAATTGTAGCCTACCGGAGCATCGAGAGTTTCTTGCTCTTCTCGAGCCATTCCTTGATCAGTGGGACGTGCGGACACGGGAGTGGGTGATCCAGCACAGCATCTTCGTTGAGGACGAGCCCATCAAACGATATGCTGAGCTGAAATTTCACCTCACCAGCACGGTTAGCTTTTGTTGGGGCAAGGGCGCCATGTATCAGGAACGTCTGGGTGAGGAAGCTCTCAAGTATCTCGTCCCAATCGGCAAGATGTTCGACTCGGGTGCCAATGTTGGACTCGGCTCGGATTGGGGCCCCGCCAGCTCGTTCGAGCATATGGCGCTTGCCGAGACGCGCGAGTTTGCTGGCACCGGACGCCGACATGACGGTCCCGGATACTCCATCAACCGGCAGCAGGCCCTAGATGGTTGGACGCTCAACAATGCCAAATTGATGCAATGGGAGGGGATCGGGGCGTTGAAGCCGGGCCACAAGGCGGATTTGGCTATTGTCGACCGCAATCCCCTGACTTGCAACGTCGGCGACCTTCCGAAGACCCAAGTCTTGCGGACGGTGCTTGATGGCAAGGACATATTCGACACCAACACACTTCCACGCCTGGACGAGAGGGATTTGCCGCCGGAACGGATTCAACACTTTGAAACAGGATCTCCTCACGGCGGCAGGGGGCATGTCTGCGGTCCGCAATGTAGCCACGCGGCACGTTGAGGCAGCGATGCTGCCCTGTGCAGCCAAGGAAAAAGGTTCGACAGCCTCCGTTCAGATCGAACGGAGGCTGGTCTTTCGACGAGGTCGCTGGACGCAATCCGTTCTTCAATTGAAAGGGTCTTAGCGACCTGCCTTCACCGAGAGCATCGCACGGACTGTCATCCGGAGCGCGGTCAGAAGCACCTCTCGCTGACTAGGATCTCGCGCTACCGCGATGGCCGCCTCACGCCCAGCCCCAACGATCAGTGTGGCGTAGGCGGTTGGCGAGACGCCGGCAGCGAGCCTCCGCTCCAAATCATCCACGATCATTTTGCGAAAGTGAGCGGATGTTTCTCCGACGACGGGTTCGAGAAGTGGGCTGAGCGCCGGCGTGAGCATCATGTAGAACCGCCCGACCTTGGGTTCTGCACAAATCTCGAGCAGCGCCGCCATCAGAGCGGTTATCCGGTCCTCAACCGTGGTGCTGGCATTGCGTGCTTGCTCGCCGCGTACACGGACGCGCTCGCCGATGATGCGGTATTGATCGCGGAGCATCTCGTCGATGCCGCCCGGAAAGTAGGTGTAGGCCGTTGTTTTGGACGTGCCGGCTTGTTTTGCAACCGCGTCAACGGAGCAGGCCGCAAGACCCCCAGCCTCGAACAGATCAAGTGCTGTGTCCAGGAGCTCCTGCCGGGTTCTCAGGCGATTGCGATCGCGGAGTCGGACAGGCGCTTTTTCCTTCATCCCTGCAGTATAGCCCACAAATTGGGCAGCGAAAAGACTAAATGTCCTTCTTGACATAAATCTGAACTAGTTGTTCAATTTATGTAAAGGCGTCCGGGTGACGTTCCTGTGATGGAATGTCCGAAAGGGATCGCCAAACGGCGAAATCGCCTAATTGAGGGAGGTAGGCCATGGGCTCAAATCGCCTGCGCGGGAAGACCGCTATTGTCACCGGTTCGGGCCAAGGGATTGGCGCCGCAATTGCTAAGGTCTTCGCGGACGAGGGCGCTCAGGTTGTCATTGCAACCCGAACAGAGAGCCACGGCCAGGCGACGCTGTCCGACATCATTGCTGCGAAAGGCGAAGCTGCCCTCCGCGTCACAGACGTCGGTGTCGCGGCCGAGATCGAGCAGGCCGTTTCCTTCGCGGTCTCCAGGTACGGCAAGCTTGATATCGTCGTGCACAACGCCGCCTCCTTTGCCGCAGGTATGGTCGAGGAGTTGGACGATGCCCTGTTGGAAGAGTCGTTGAGCGTTAATCTCAAGGCGGCGTTCCGACTCTCAAAAGCCGCGATCCCGCATCTTCGCCGCCGAGGCAGTGGCCGACTGCTATTTACTTCCTCGGTCACAGGGCCTCGCGTGGCCATGCCGGGAGCCTCCTACTATGCAGCAAGCAAGAGTGGCCTGAACGGCTTCATCCGCACGGCGGCGATCGAGCTTGCAAAGGACCGGATTACAGTCAACGGCGTTGAGCCGGGTTTCATTAAGACTCCAGCCATGAACTTGCTTGCGGATGAAGAAGGGCAAAGGATCATGGCGAAGTATGTACCGATCGGCACCTTGGGCCTACCCGAAGATATCGCTTACGCGATGTTGTACCTCGCGAGCGACGAAGCATCTTACGTGACGGGCCAAACCATCGTGGTCGACGGCGGTAGTACTCTGCCTGAGAGCCCGACCTTCGCGGATGAAGCTGCAGGGGTGAAGAGCCTTGATCAGATCTAGTCCGCGAGCGATCCCAACCGCCGCCTTCCGGAAGGACTCAAAATCGCGTCGCTGGAAGCGACCACCGAGCAAAGCGCAGCTATGGAAAGCAGTCTGATGTCCACTGAAATGGCTCTGCTTGCACGCCGTCATCGCGCCCTTGGGCAGCATTCGCCACTGATGTACGACGCACCCCTGCACATTGTTCGGGGCGAGGGAGTGTGGGTCGAGGATGTCCACGGCCGCCGATACCTCGACGTCTACAATAACGTCCCCCATGTCGGCCACTGCCACCCTCATGTTGTGGAGGCGATCTGCCGCCAGGCAGGCACGCTCAATGTCCACACCCGCTATCTGCATGAAAACGTCGTCAAGTACGCTGAGAGACTGACGGCTACCTTCGATCCTTCTCTGTCCGTGGCAATGTTCACCTGTACCGGTACGGAGGCCAACGAACTTGCGCTACGCATCGCGCGCTTCGTCAGCGGCGGCACAGGCGTGATCGTTAGCTCGTTCAGTTATCACGGCAATTCCGCCGCGCTTGCCGCCGTGACGACAGGCCTTCCCGCGCCCGAGGCGTTGGCATCCCATGCGCGCGCGGTATCCATCCCCGATTTGAGCCATTTTGAGGGCGATCCAGCACAACTCGCGCAGGATTACGCCGACCGCGTCGGCGAAGCCGTTCAGTCATTGAAGGCCGCGGGCATCAAGCCCGCAGCAATCTTGTTCGACTCGCTTTTCTCGACGGAAGGATTGCCTCGCGTTCCAAAGGGTTTTCTGGAACAGGCGGTCGCGCATGTGCACAAGGCAGGCGGCCTCTTCATTGCGGACGAGGTGCAAGGTGGCCTTGGCCGAACAGGTGATCACATGTGGTCACACCAAGCATATGGCATCGTACCTGATCTGGTCACACTCGGAAAGCCGCTTGGCAACGGGCACCCTCTGGCTGGCGTCATTGCGCGGCCTGATCTGTTGGAGGCGTTCGCTTCCCGCGCTCTATACTTCAATACGTTCGCAGGAAATCCAGTGTCCGCCGCCGCGGGTTTAGCGGTTCTTGATGTGATGGAGCGCGAAAACCTGATGGAAAATGCCAAGTCAATTGGAAGGTATCTCCAGCGAGACCTGTCCAGACTTGCCATGAAACATGATCTCATCGGGAGTGTGCGCGGAAATGGCCTGTTCTTCGGACTGGAACTTCTTCGCGGGCGCGGAATCCCCGCTACTCAGGAGACGAAGCGCCTTGTCAATGTGATGCGGGACAAGGGCGTCCTCATCAATCGAATCGGGCCCCACGATAACGTGCTTAAGATGCGACCGCCGATGCCATTCTCGAAGGCCAACGCGGAGCGACTGTTGTCCACCCTTGACGATGCGCTGGCTTCGCTATGAGGCAAGAGATGAACGAGTTCTTGGCACTCGATCTGGAAGAGCAGGTCGCCGCAATGACTGAGGTGGCGCGGGCAGCCCTGAGCCGTTGGTCTGGAAGCTTTGAGGAAATATCTCTTGTCAAGTACAGGGAGAACGCCGTCTTTCGACTGCGCGACGGCAACGGTGACCGATTTGCACTACGGGTTCATAGGCGCGGTTACCACAGCGATGTGGAGCTCAAATCGGAGTTGCTATGGATGTCGGAGCTTGCTGCGGCATCGTTCGATGTGCCGGCCGTCATCCCGGCCACAAGTGGCTCATTGTTCGTGAAAGCGACTGGTCCCAAGGTTTCCGGGCCACTTCAGGTGGATATGCTTGCCTGGCTCGAGGGGGACCCGCTCGGCTCGATCGAGACTGGCTTCTCCTGCGGGGCCGACGAACTCAGCAGTTTCTATCATCAGGTCGGCCAGCTTGCTGCGCGCTTGCACGATCAAGCAGCGGCGTGGCAGCTACCTGTAGGTTTTGCGCGCCACGCGTGGGACGCTCAAGGCCTTCTTGGGCCGAATCCCTTCTGGGGAGAGTTTCGTAATCTGCCTGACTTGTCGGCACATCTTCCACTCATCGACAAGGCGTGCGCAAGGGCTCAACACGATCTTCGCTTGGTGGGACAGTCCCGCGAAAATTACGGGCTCATTCATGCCGACCTGGTCCCGGAAAATGTTCTGCGTAACGGTGACCGGCTCGCACTCATCGACTTCGACGATGCCGGATTTGGTTGGCACATGTTCGAACTAGCTACCGCGCTTTTTTGGCACACCGATCGACCGTACTATCGCACGATCCACGACGCGCTCGTCGCGGGATATCGTTCAGTCCGTCAACTTTCGCCGGCGCACTGGCAGCAGCTTCCGTTGTTTTTGTATCTGAGGGGGCTCACCTACCTGGGTTGGGTGCAAACCCGGAGCGAGACCGAGACCGCGCGGGAGCTTACTCCCATGTTGATTGAAAAATCCGTCTTACTGGCGAACGAATATTTGAAGAGTCAAGGGTCGCTCAGAGCTAGTCGAGGTTCCTTCATGTCAAGCTGAATTGTGCCGACGTCGCGCAGTCTACGAGAGCGGGGTGCTTGGCCACAGTAGGGTAACTGCATTTGCTTGGTGAGGTCTGCAATGGAAGCTATCCCTGTCGATGTCCCTGTTGTCACAGCCGATGTGCTCCTGCTGAAACTGTACGACTGCTGCACTGATCCAAGACGTTGGCCCGGGGTGATGGATCTTTTGTGTACCGAACTTGGCGCGCATTCAGCCGTCGTACAGGGCCTTAGTCTGGAAGGACCTCGTGCGACTACCTTCTGGGTGGCTCACGACTCGCGCACCAATCTTGCTCCCTATCAAGCGTCCATCTCGGACTCCGGTAACCCACGGCTCGATGGAAAGCGCCTCCAGAGCGCAGCTGGGCGCCTCGTGGAAGACAAGGACTTGTTCGACGACAGCGAACGCCCAATTCAGCAGAGGCTCCAGCAGCAGCTTTCCGCAATTGGATATGGACGTTTCCTTGGCGGGCTGATGCCTATAGGCGGCTGCAACTACATGGCGCTCGCGCTTCACCGTGAGGTGGGTGATCGCCGCAACTTCTCCGATCGCCAGATGGATCGCCTATTAAAGCTCTTGCCTCATTTTGCGCAGGCACTGCGGCTCAGCCAATCGATCGCCTGTAGCCGCTCTGCAGAGGCGCTGCTACGTGGTCACTTGGAGCGCTGGGAATGCGGTCTCATTGTATGCGACGCAGAGGGCCAGATATTATGGCGCAACCAGCGTGCCCATGACGCGCTGAGTTGCGGCGGCGGATTGCGGCTGCGTAATGGTCAGTTGTATGCCTCGAGCGCCGAAACTCAGCAGCGCCTGGCCGTGGCTCTACGCCGGCAGGTTGGCCGGAGCGCTCCCAGCTTTGTCGCCCTCGAAGCGGGCGGGCGCCGTTGGCAACTTGCGTTGCAAGAGCTCGAGCCTGCCAGCGCAGCGAGTGCAGACACGCTGTTGCTGATCGCGTTTACCGGCGATCAGCCTGTCGGTGTGATTCCCGCAGAATCGCTTGTCACACTGTTCGAGTTGACCGATGCGGAATCGCGCCTCACCAGCGCTCTGGTCGCCGGCGTTAGGCTGGAGGAGTACGCTGTGCGCCGCGGTGTCGAGCTGAGTACAGTCCGCTATCAGCTCAAGCAGGTGCTGGCCAAAACCGGGACTCGCCGGCAGGTTGACCTCGTTCGCCAAATTCTCTGCTCCGCTGCTGCCCGCGTCGTCGGTCCGCGTCAAGAGATCGCGCCAGTCGGTGCGCATTGAACATTATCTGCGCCGACGCTCAACATCGTTTTTCTCATTGGGGTGAGGGCGCGGCGCGCTAGCACTACACCGTTTGAACTCGCGTTCTGTACGCCACAGCGCCACTCACGATCGCAGCGCAAGTAGAAATCGTGCTCGATCTCCAGCGATCGCGCATGTTTCGGTCACTGCCGCTTGTTTAGGTTGTTACAATCGTATGGGCTTATGCACCCCTAACGATTAAATTACTTCGACGCTAACGATGTCCCCAGTCTGGTAGATGACGCGCTCTGGTCGCTTGCACATGCTCAGCATGTATCAACTGCAACCGATGGAGAGAGGCGTGTCACCGAATAGAGCTCTGACAATCACGGCGTGTGTTGCTGCAAGTGCCGCTTGCTCTTCTGCAAGCGCGTATGAATTCGGCACCCCCGGCTGGGAACAGAAGCCTGGAATCGTGATCGGAGCTGCGGCCGCAGCTCCTCCGCCTGGCCTCTACGGATTCGAGCAGGCGTTCACTTATCAGTCGAAGATTGTGGGTCCCGGTGCTCCCAATATTGGCGCAGCTCAGACGGGCGTCAAAGCCGACGCCGCGGCGGCCGGACTAGTGTGGGTGCCGGGTTGGAACTTCCTAGGCGCTACGTACGGCGCGGTAGCAGTGGTGCCATTTGTTTCTGCCAGCGTCGGAAGCCCAATCGCCTTTGCTCCGGCGGGCATGCACAACGCCTTTCTTGCGAACGAGCTAAGCTGGCGGCTCAGCGACAGCGGCTTCTTCATCAAAGCCGGACTTGGAATGTACGCTCCTACCGGCACCCAACAGGGCTCAGCTGGGTTAAGCAACGTCGGCAGTCCGTGGTGGACCTTTCAGCCCAATATTGTTTTCTCGTATCTCAAAGATGGTTGGAATCTCACGGCTAATATTTTCGACGAGATCAATACTGCGAACACGCTGACGAACTACAGAAGCGGCGATATACTGCATGCTGAGTTCACCGCGACAAAGACCATTGGCAATTGGACAATCGGCCCGGTGGCTTACTATGTTGGACCGATGACCGATCGAGCGCGATCTATGGAGGGGCCGTCAACGTGAACCGCTACAATATCTGGGCTGCCGGCGGCTTGGTCGGATATAACTTTGGTCCGGTGAGCCTCAACGTTTGGGGCCTGCGGGAGTTGTCATCAAATCGTCCGGGGGAACGGCGGGGCCTCCCGGATTTGACACAGCGTCGATGACGAAAGGCTTTTCCATTTTTGCGCAGTTCAATTACCGCATTTGGGCTGCTAACCCGCCGGCTGCACCGACAGTTCCACGCATTTGGAAGTAACGACCGATCGGCTCTCGGGTCGCTGCGAGATCCGATTAGTACGGTGATTCCGCAACTGGCCAAAAGCGCTTTCCTCACGTGCATATTGGCCCGCTTTCAGCATCCGATTGATTGGCATTGTCCCGCCCTCAGGAGCGCAACAAAGCCGGGTTCCGCATATAGCACGATGAAACTTCGTCCGCGGTGCTAGTTAGGACGATCGAGCCGATCAGTTATGGCACTCGAACGGGGGCCTCTTATCGGCAAGAATCCACTTGTGAAAGGGGGCAGATTTCCCCTTGTTCCTCGGGGCCGCCCGAGGGTGATCAACGACCTGTCAGGTGTTGGGCTCCCGGAAGAAGGCTCGGTGCCACGCGGAGCTTATTTTGCCGGGTTATCTCGCACCGTCGCCCCGGCTGGAACATCTTTGGTGACCACGCCACCAACGCGTAGTCCGCGCCAAGTCTGGTGCGTATTCGATGGACTTGCCGAAATCAACAGCCGTTCCCGCGGGAACCACGTGATTGCGTAGCGGCGCCGGTCTCGATCGGCGCCAAAGGAGTGACCTATCTCGACGCGTTAAGCGCCGGAGAAGGCGAAGCGCTAGTTGGTCTGTTGTCGTGTTGAACGAGCGCCGGCACTCCAGGCATATGGAAGTGCCTCGCCATTCAACTCGTACGCACCGATTGCGCGAAGCTTGAAGACCACGGGGTTGTGGGAGGCGATGGTGCGCGCGTTGCGCCAGTGCCGATCAATGGCGAGTGCTTCCGAGCTGAGGGAGGCGCCGCCTACTTCGAAAAGCGTGGTCACGGCATCGAGCACAAGCTTAATGACGGTCACTTGCGCCTGTGCCGCCGCAAGTTCGGAGGCGTCGAGCTGCTGAGGGTCTTGGTGACGACCGTCCAGCGTCCGCGCGAGCTCGTCAACCGCGGCGAGGACCGTCGCCCGCGCTCCAAACGCCGCGCTGAGGAGCTGACCGATGACCTGCTGCACCAGAGGGTCGTTGCGCGGCAGGTCGGCGACGGCATGAGTGAACGTGCGCGTTCGTGCCTTGACCCAGTCGGCCGTATCCGACGCGGCACGCTTCGCGATCCCCGCGAGCGTGGCGAGCAGAATCAGCTGAACGTGGGCCGTTCCAAACACCCTGCCTTCAGTTCCATAGCCGGGACCGATGATCCGATCGGGAGTAACCGTGACATTCTTGAACTCCGCCGTCCCGCTTGCCGTGAGCCGCTGGCCGAAGCCGTCCCAGTCGTCCGCAACGGTAACGCCGGGCTGGTTGATGTCGACAAGCACGGTAACGCGTTTGCCGTCCCGGTCTGCCGCGACGAGCAGGTGATCGGCGTAAAGTGTGCCCGTCGTGTAATACTTCAGCCCATTGAGACGCAGCGTGGCTCCTTCCGACGTGACGGCGGTCCGATAGCGATCGACCGCACCTTGGCCCGGCTCGGTAACGGCGACACCGACGAGCGCGCCGTTCGCGATGGCGCCGAGCCATCGCGCCTTGACTGCGTCATCCGTGTTCAGCTGCAAGTCCTCGACCAGGTTGAAGTGTGCCCGTAATGCCTGCGGCAGGTTGGAATCCGCGGCTGCGAGCGCGATAAGCAGCTCGAACGTCTGGCGGAGCGTTGCGCCGAGCCCGCCAAACTCGATCGGCACGCGCAGGGCTCCGAAGCCCGCCTGCTTCAACAGCTTGATCTCTTCGATCGGCAGTGTGCGGCTTCGTTCGCGCGCCACGGCACCTGCCGCGATCGTCTCAAAGATGGGAGCGAAGCGCTTGTGAAGGGCGTCGTCGCTGATGTTCGGTATGCCAGGATGAATGGTCATCGTGTTGCGTCCCCTCGTTCCGTGCGTCGATGCACGGACAGATTGTGCCACCTCGAACAATAGCCAGCTCGCCTCTGAGGGCCAGACTGTATTTGCGTTTGAATGAAACACGATTGTGTGGCACGGGGCGTCGGTCGAAGAAAAATCTGCTGCACGATACTTCGATCGATGGTCCCCGAGGCGAAGCAAAGCAAAGGTCGTGGAAGAGATTGCGATACTCGCCGTCGCATCCAACGCGGAAGAAGTCTTCTCCGTGATCCGCGATTTGCGCGTCGGATCGTGTCGAAGCGCGATCGGGTAGAGGTGAGTTGTAGTCGCGCCCCGCATCTGGCGCGCTGCATCGATGTGTGATTGCGACAGCAAGTTGAAACAGGATGGAAGTGAGTTTTTTATCTCGCACGCAGATGCGACGAAAGATGCGCGTCGAAAAACATCGATAAACGCGATGGACGATCGATCTCGTGTTGTGGCGAGATGTTGCGCGGAACAGCCAACGGTGTCGCGCTGCGCGACGCGACGGAGATGTGCGAATGGCGAGACAGATTCGATTCAATGCATTCGACATGAATTGTGTCGGCCATCAGTCTCCCGGTGTCTGGGCGCACCCGCGAGATCGTTCCTACAAGTACAAGGATCTCGACTATTGGCAGGATCTCGGGCGAACGCTCGAGCGCGGGATATTTGACGGCATCTTCATCGCGGACGTGATCGGGTACTATGACGTCTACAAGAACTCTCTGTTCGATGCGCTTGAGCAGGCCGCGCAGATCCCGGTGAACGATCCCCTGCAACTGGTCGCGCCGATCGCCCTCGCGACCGAGCATCTCGGCATCGGCATCACCGCATCGACGTCGTTTGAGCATCCCTACACTTTCGCGCGCAGGCTCTCGACTGCGGATCATCACAGCAAGGGCCGCGTCGGCTGGAACATCGTGACCTCGTATTTGGAGAGCGGTGCTAAGAATATCGGCCAGGGCGGGTTGCGCCGTCACGACAACCGATACGAGGTGGCGGCCGAATATACCGAGGTGCTCTACAAGTTGCTGGAGGGAAGCTGGGAGGAGGGGGCCGTCCTGCGCGATGCCGGGAAGAGGATATTCACCGATCCTTCGAAGGTGCACGAGATCGCGCACAAGGGGCGATACTTTGACGTGCCGGGGTATCATCTCTGTGAGCCGTCGCCGCAGCGGACGCCGGTCCTGTACCAGGCCGGCGCGTCCGGTGCTGGTAAGGCCTTTGCCTCCGAGCACGCCGAATGCGTGTTTGTCGCCGCCCCGATCAAGTCGGTCCTGAAGTCCTATGTGGCCGAGGTGCGACGGCTCGCGGCCGAAGCCGGTCGCGATCCGCGCAAGATCCTGACCTACAATCTGGTTACGGTGATCGTCGATGAAACCGACGCGAAGGCTGAGGCAAAGTTCAGGGAATATCAGCAATATGCCTCCTATGACGGCGCGCTGGTGTTCATGTCCGGATGGAGCGGCATCGATTTCGGGCAGTACGCGCCGACCGATCTGGTCAGGAAGGTCGAGACGAATGCGATCGTTTCCGTCGTCGATCACCTCGCCAGCGGCAGCAAGTCCTGGACCATCGAGGAGCTTGCGCGCTGGGGCGGCATCGGCGGGCTCGGCCCGGTGTTTGTCGGTTCGGCATCGACGGTGGCCGATATCCTGCAGGAGTGGGTGGAGGAGACGGACGTCGACGGCTTCAATCTCGCCTACGCAGTGACGCCGGAAACCTTCGAGGACGTTGTCAATCTGCTGGTTCCGGAGTTGCAGAAGCGGGGCGTCTACCCGACCGGCTACCGTCCCGGAACTCTGCGGGAGAAGCTGTTCGGAGATGGCCCGTATCTGCCGTCGAACCATCCGGCTGCAGCCTATCGCGACATCCAGGCGGTCAAGCGCCGCGAGCGCGAGGCGGCTGGTGTGGCCCCGCGCCAGCCCGTTGAGGCGTGATGTGCGATGGCCGAACCCATTCTGCAGTTGCGTGACGTCTCGCTGTCGTTCAAGGGGATCAAGGCGCTGAATGCACTCAGCTTCAGTGTTGAGCGCGGCGAGATTTGTGCGCTGATCGGCCCGAACGGGGCCGGCAAGAGCTCGTTGCTCAACATCATCAACGGGGTGTATCGGGCTGACAGTGGCAGCATCACCTTCAACGGTGCGCAATTCGTCCGCATTCGCCCGGCGCAAGCCGCGCAGTTGGGCGTTGGCCGGACCTTCCAGCACAATGCGCTGTTCCGGCATCTCAGCGTCCTCGACAACGTCCTGGCCGGACTGATCCGGCATTGCCGCTCGACCATTGTCGAGCACGCCTTCGGTATCGGCCGCGACCGACGCGAGTCGCGCGAGTTCAACCGGCGGGTGAACGAGATCGTTAGCTTTCTCGACCTGGCCAAGCACCGTGACAGGGTGGTCGCGACGCTTCCTTACGGTGTTCAGAAGCGGGTCGACCTCGCACGCGCCCTGGTGGGCGGCCCGAGCTTACTGCTGCTGGACGAGCCGATGGCCGGGATGAACCAGGACGAAAAGCAGGAGATGAGCCGTTTCATCCTGGAGACCAACGCGGGCCTCGGCACCAGCATCGTGCTGATCGAACACGACATGAGCGTCGTGATGGGGCTCTCGCATCACGTGATCGTGCTCGATTATGGCCGAAAGGTCGGCGACGGCACTCCGACGGAAGTGCGCAAGAACCCGGATGTGATCGCCGCTTATCTGGGCACGGCACATTGAGGTCCAGATGAGCTTCTTCGTCGAAACGCTGGTCGGCGGCCTGCTTGCGGGCGTCATGTATTCGCTGGTTGCGATTGGATTCGTGCTGGTCTTCAAGGCATCCGGCGTCTTCAATTTCGCGCAGGGCTCGATGGTGCTGTGTGCGGCGCTCACCTTCGTTACCTTGCGCGACAAGGGCCTCGATTTCTGGCTGGCCGCACTGATTACGCTATCGGTCATGGTGGTGCTCGGGATCGCGGTGGAACGCGTCGTGCTTCGGCCGTTGGTCAACCGGCCGCAGATCACGCTGTTCATGGCAACGCTGGGTGTATCCTTCGTGATCGAGGGCGTCGCGCAGATCGTGATGGGCGCGAGCGTGCACGAGCTCGATCTTGGTATCGTCGATACCCCCATCGAGATTGGCGGGGTTCAGGTCAGTCAGTTCGACCTGGCGGCAGCGGGTACGGCCGGCGTTCTCGTAATTGCGCTCTCGATTTTCTTCAACAAGACGCGCGTGGGGATCGCGCTGCGCGCGATCGCCGACGATCCGCAAGCCGCACTCTCGATCGGGATCCGGCTCCAGACGCTGTGGCAGATCGTGTGGGGCGTCGCCGGCTTCGTCTCGCTGATTGCCGGCCTGCTGTGGGGCGCGCGTCAGGGCGTTCAATTCGCGCTCACCCTCGTCGTGCTCAAGGCGCTGCCGGTGCTCATCATCGGCGGATTTACGTCGATCGCAGGCGCGATCATCGGCGGGCTGATCGTCGGCGCAGGCGACAGCCTCGCTGAGATCTATCTCGGAAGCCTGTTGGGAGGCAGCGTGTCGACCTGGTTTGCCTACGTGCTGGCGGTCGGCTTTCTGCTGGTACGTCCAGCTGGACTGTTCGGCGAAGCGCCGATCGAAAGGATTTGATGCATGTCTGCGATCGGCACGGATGCCATCGAAGGGTTCAGCGCCACTGGCAACGCCACCCAGGCCACGCGGGATCGGCGGCGCGGCGGCGCGGCGGCCCTGCTGCTCGTTGCACTGGCCGGCATTCCGCTGGTGGCCAACGACTACTGGCTCAATGCCGTCCTGATCCCGTTCCTGATCATGTCGCTCACTGCGCTGGGGCTCAACCTGCTGATGGGCTACGCCGGTCAGGCCTCGCTCGGCACCGGCGGGTTCATGTCGGTCGGTGCGTATGCGACATACAATCTGTTGCTGCGCCTGCCGGAGCTGCCCCTGCCGGTCAGCCTGCTGCTCGGGGGCATCATCTCCGGGCTTGTGGGGATCGTCGCCGGGCTGCCAAGCCTGCGGATCAAGGGTTTCTACCTCGTCGCATCGACGCTGGCGACCCAGTTCTTGCTCGAATGGTTGTTCAATCAGTATGGCTGGTTCTCGAACTATTCGACCTCGAGCTCGATCTCGGCGCCGCGGCTTGCGATCTTCGGCCACGATCTGTCGGGCCCGACCGGTCGCTATTTCCTGACTCTCGTCACCGTCGTCGTCGTGACCGCCGTCGCAACGCGGCTGGTTCGCAGTCAAACCGGGCGGACCTGGATGGCGATCCGCGACATGGATACCGCGGCTGCGGTGATCGGCATTCCGGTATCCGCCGGAAAGCTGAAGGCGTTCTTCGTGAGCTCGCTGGTGATCGGGATCGCAGGTGCGCTGTGGGCCTTTGCCTATCTTGGCACGGTCGATGCGCGCAGCTTCAACCTGGATCGTTCGTTTCAGGTGATGTTTGCGATCATCATCGGCGGCATGGGCAGCATCAGTGGCAACTATCTGGGCGCCGCCTTCATGGTCTTGCTGCCGATCCTGCTCGATCACGTCGGGGGCGGAGTGTTCGGAGGCGCGATTGATCCCGGACAACTCGAAAATCTCCAGAAGGCGCTGTTCGGCGCGCTGATCGTCTGGTTCCTGATCAAGGAGCCGAGAGGGCTTGCAGCGTTGCTGTCGCGAGCATGGACGCAACTGGCCGCGCGCCTCGGCCGCTAGCAAGCAATGAAACCATCATATTGGGCGTGAGCCACATGCACGGCCAAGCGTGAATTCTGCATCAAATGGAGGGTAAGCAGATGTCTTTACGGAAGCAGAAACGGGTCATGAGGGGAGCGATCGGGCTGGCAGCCCTCGTTCTGTCAGCCGCCGCCGGCACCGCAGCGTCAGCGGAAGATGCAAAAACACAATACTTCCCGCTCGCGACGTTTCGCGTTGGAGCCTATGCGTCGAGCGGCATTCCGGTCTGGGCCGGCGAGATCGATTATTTCCGCTACATCAACGAGGCCGAAGGCGGCATCAACGGCATCAAGCTGGTCTGGGACGAATGCGAGACCAATTGGGAGGTCGAGAAGGGCGTCGAGTGCTATGAACGGGTGAAGGCGGGCAAGAACGGTTCGCCGGTGCCGATCTTCCTGCCGCATGGCGACCCGATCTCGAAGGCGCTGACCGAGAAATCGGTGGCCGACAAGATTCCGCTGGTCACGATCGCATATGGCCGCACAGAGGCGATCGACGGTCGAGTCTTTCCGTACAGCTTCCCCGTGGTCTTCAGCTTCTGGAGCGAAGCCTCCTCGGCGGTCAATTTCATTGCCGAGAAGGTCGGCGGCAAGGACAAGCTGAAGGGCCTCAAGATCGCGACCGTCTATCACGACTCGCCCTACGGCAAGGAGACCCAGGTCCCGCTTGCCCATCTTGCCAAGACATATGGCTTCGAGGACATTCAGATCCCGGTACCGCATCCGGGCAATGAACAGTCAGCACAATGGGCCAAGATCCGCCAGCTCAAGCCTGACTGGGTGTTCTTGCGAGGTTGGGGCGTCATGACGCCGGTTGCGATCAAGACAGCCGCCAAGGTGGGCTTTCCCGTCGATCACATCATCGGCGGTATCTGGTCAGGCTCCGAGGAGGACGTTCGTCCCGCCGGTGCCGTGGCCAAGGGCTATCTCGCGATCACGCCATTCCCCGCCGGCGCGAACTTCGAGATCCATCAGAAGCTCAAGAAGCACATCCTCGACAAGGGTCTCAGCGATCTCAAGGACCCGAAGAGCTTCGGCTCGGTCTACTATAATTCCGGCGTCGACGAGGCGATCGTCGCGGTGGAGGCGATCCGGACCGCACAGGCGCATTTCGGCGTGCGGCCGATCAATGGCGAGGAAGCGCAGTGGGGCCTTGAGCATCTCGACCTCTCCGAGAAGCGCCTTGCGGAAATCGGCGCAACTGGTCTCCAGCAGCCGCTGAAGCTCTCGGCGAAGGACCACGAGGGCGGTGGTGCGGGCAAGGTGCTGCAGTGGGACGGCGAGAAGTGGAACGAGGTGTCCAACGGTTGGGTGAAATCCGACCGGGAGCTGCTGTTGCCACTGATCTATGAGCGGGCCGCTGCCTACGCCAAGGAAAAGGGCATCACGCCACGCGATGCAACCAACTGATGTTGCCCTGAAGGATCGCCAGAAGGATCAAGATGACCAGGTCGCAGTTTCTCGAAGTCGATAACATCGAGGTTCTCTACAGTCAGGCGATCCAGGCCTTGCGCGGCGTCTCGCTCAAGGTCGACGAGGGATCAATCGTTGCTCTTCTCGGCGCCAATGGCGCCGGGAAGACCACCACGCTGAAGGCAATCTCGAACCTGCTCGCATCCGAGCGCGGTCACTTGAACCGCGGTACAATCACGTGGCGCGGCGAGGTCACCAGAACGCTTGATCCGGCGGACCTTGTTGCCAAGGGGGTGGTCCAGGTTCTCGAAGGTCGTCACGTCTTTCCCCAACTCACGGTCGAGGAGAACCTTCTCAGCGGCGGTTTTGTGCGCCGGCCGAGCCGCCGCGAACTCGCCGACGACCTCGAACGTATCTATCACTGGTTTCCGCGGCTCAAGCAGCGCCGCAGCGTGCGTTGCGGCCTGACCTCGGGCGGCGAGCAGCAGATGGTTGCGATCGGGCGTGCGATGATGACGCGCCCGACCCTCGTTCTGCTCGACGAGCCCTCGATGGGCTTGGCGCCGATCATCGTGGAGGAGATCTTCCACATCATCCGCGATCTCAACATGAACGCAGGTGTCAGCTTTCTGCTCGCCGAGCAGAACGCTCATCTGGTGCTTCAATTTGCCGATCACGGCTACGTTCTCGAGAACGGCAGGGTTGCCGCGTCTGGCACGGCGGCTGATCTGGCCGAGCGGGACGATGTCGCCGAATTCTACCTCGGTGCCGCAGCGGCCGGAACGGCGGCCACGGAGCCGGTCCAAACCCCGACTGTATGAGCAGGAGCAGCGCGTCATGGCGATTCGTTTTGGATATTGGATGCCGCTCGGCAGCGGCGGCTTCGTCATTAGCGACATTCCGCAACGCACCGACTGGACTCTCGACTACAACGCCTCTCTCGCACGCGAGGCCGAAGAGCTTGGCTTCGAATACGGCCTGGCGCCGGCGCGCTTCATCGCAAGCCATGGCTGGGAGTTGCAACAGGAGGCCATCACCTGCACGGCAGTGCTCTCCGCTCAGACCAAGCGGCTGAACCTGATCAGCGCAATTCACACCGGCTTCTGGCACCCGGCCATGATCGCGAAGGTGGGCGCAACGATCGACGTCTATTCCAAAGGGCGATTTGCGATCAACATCCTCACCGGCTGGTTCAAGGATGAGTTTCGCGCCTTCGGTGAGCCTTGGCTGGAACATGACGAACGGTACCGCCGCTCGGAAGAGTTCATCCAGGTGCTCAAAGGCCTCTGGACGCAGGATCGTTTCAGCTTCAAGGGTGACTTCTACAGCATCAACGACGCATGGTTGAAGCCGAGGCCGATCTCGCAGCCGCACCCGGAAATCTTCCAGGGCGGCAACTCCAAGGCCGCGCGACGGATGGCCGCGAGATATTCGGATTGGTATTTTCTCAACGGCACGACGGTGGAGGGTGCCAAGCAGCAGATCGACGAGGTCCGCGCGCTTGCGAAGGCGGAGGGCCGTACCGTCAAGTTCGGGCTCAACGGCTTCATCATCCAGCGGCCGACCGAACGGGAAGCTCTCGAGCAGCTCGAAGCGATCGTCGCGGGCGCCGACCCCGAGATCGTGCAGGCCTTCGCCGAACAGGTGAAGCAAGCCGGCGCATCGACGGCGGAGAAGATCGGAATGTGGGCAGATTCCAGCCATGCCAATCTGGTCCAGCCCAACGACGGCTTCAAGACCCGTCTGTTCGGTCCTCCCGAGCTGATCGCGGAGCGCATCCGTGCCTACGAGGCCATCGGCGTCGACATGATCCTTTGCGCGTTCCTGAATTTTACCGACGAGTTGCCGGCATTCGGCCGCGAGGTGATTCCGCTCCTGAACCCGGCTAAAGCCAGCAAGGCTCAAGAGCGGGAACCTGCATGAACCCGCTGGGCCACCACGATTTCGGTGCCGTCATCCCTCGGCGTGCGCTGGCAAACCTCAAGTTCGGTGACCTTCGAAGCCAAAGTTAGATCGCGCGCAAAAGGTGGTAATTGGCGGATTATCGGAGTGCCGCTAAGCCGGTTGCACTGCGGGGCATAACAAATCACGGCCTCTGAAATAGTGGGTTTCGGACTGTAGCGCTCCACTGACTCCTCCGACGGCGCGCAGAGCGTTTGTCGCTGGATCCTCCCCGTACCGCAAGGCGCGGCTTTAGCGGAGTAATCTCAGTGCAAAAGTCGGGCAATCATCGACCCCCGGGCGGCGCTTTCGAGCCGGATCACGATGCCCGATAGATAAAGTTGGGTCGTTAATCGTTTGTCCGCCTGTGCAACTCGGCGCAAGCAGCGACCGCCAAGCTTTGGATTCGCGCAGCGCAGATCGATCGCGCCTCGGTGCCTCCTCGAAGGGGCGCTCGCCACAACTGAAGGCGGCTTCCAGGCCAAACGGCACGCCATTTGGGTTGTCGGAGCAAATTACTCGACCAATCACGGCCGCGGTGCGGGAGCCTGTCAGCGCACCTCGCGGCGTTCCGACAAAACGAAATTCTGTAGTAATCTCAATCACCCAGAAGGCTGTAAAATATCGGAATCGATGTTGAAAGTATTGGCAAAATTCGAAGACTTCCAAGCTGAATACGAGGGTTCGATTCCCTTCACCCGCTCCAATGATTCCCCCTGATGCGGCAAGGCCCTTTGAAAGTGTCTGGGCGGCCGTAGCTTCATCCGGATGCATCGGTTGCTGGTCGAACTCTGCCGCGAAGCGTTTGCCGCGGATCTGAACCGCAGCCCCGCGCGCAAACTTTCAGTGATGTCTTGACCTCCCCCGGTCAGCGCTGCATCTGCAAATTCATCATCGCGCCGTGCGCCATCATATTCTCGTTCAAGTTGGCGTTGCGCTGGTCGTCAAACGACTCCCGCGTTGCAAGACGCCATTCGAATGAACTGGATCGCCTCAAGCCCGGCGAGCAAGCGTTGTTTTCGAACGTCAGGTCAATTCAGCATGTAATCCCGTCAGAAAGGACGACCGTAGTTTCCCGGGATACGGAACTATTCTCGCGACCAGGTAACCCATTGGCGCTGTGCCATTAATGGTTAAGAACGCGCATCCTGCCCGGCTCTAGACGGATGCGCAAATTTTCGGCATGTTTGAACTAATTTTTAGCTCGGGAGCTTCTGCCGGACCCAAGGGTAGTGCAGGCAGAGACTTCGACAAAGCCAATGACTTTAAGAACAAAAGATTTTTCAACGCGTGCGGAAAGCAGGGCCGCACCGGAAGTGGACAGGTTAGTGCGTTCGGAGTCTTTCACAGCAAGGCAGACCGGCACATCGCGAAAGTTGCAATTTCTTGTCGGTCAAAACGCTTGCCTCATTTCCTTGAACGAGCGTTCATAGCACGGTGAATTGATTTTCGACTGCAATCACACCTGCTCTGTGTCCGCAGAGTTTGTGGAGTGTGTATTGGGTCGCGTCAGCTTCATTCGGAAGGCCGAGTTTGAATCGCGCCCTCCGGGATTCCTGAATTCTTGTTTCTTTAGCGGCGAGCCGGAGGGCTACCGATCGCTTCTGATCGGCCGGCCAGTTTCGAGCCCGTCTCGGACAAATGTTGCGCCTAGGGCGGAAGCGCTGCCGGTGATTGCACGGCACGCTTTGTTTGATGTGCCCTGCGACGGCGCCAGCTCATTGCCGCCCTGTCAATCGACGCCTGCAAGGTTCGAAACTGTTACGGCATCCGGTTCATAAAATACCTGAATTCATACTCACGCGCGAATTTTGGACCACGACATTTTGGAGCATCATCAATGGCAAGCGCCAGTGGCACCACCATCCTCACAGGCTCTTCCGGCAGCGACAATTTAGTCGGCGGCTCCGGCGATGACGTGCTGTCCGGCGGCGCCGGCAATGATCGTCTCAATGGTGGCTCCGGAGACGACATCCTTAACGGCGGCAGCGGCTTCGACACCCTTCTTGGCGGATCGGGGACAGATACCCTGATCTACAAGGGTTTTGAGAACCAGTACGTCTTGGGCGGGACCTACTCCATCACAAGTGCAGGCTTTTCATTGAGCGGCGGGACTGTTTGGTCGGGAACAGATCAGACGGTCCTCGGTACGGTTTCCAATCAGACCGTGGTCGCAGGCAATGCATTCCAAGGCTACGACTCCTATGACGGGGGCAATGGCGCGGTGCAGCTCGGCAAAGCCGGGTCTACGCCGGATGTCGACACTCTGCAGATTTGGCTGAGTCCAACCCAGTTGAACGACGCCGCCATCTCGGCAGAGATTGCGTATGTCAGGAACGTTTGGCTTCCGCAGCACATCAACGCGCAAACCGGACAGGCCGACAGCTCGACCTATACCTTCAAGACGCTCGATCTCAAGATTACAGGCATCGAACAGATTGTCGTGCTTAATGCCGAAGGCACGACAAGGGTCGATCTGAGTGCGTCCACCCAGCTTGAAGGGCCGACGGCGAGCTATGTGTTCACAGCGACCCTGGATCATGCGTCCCAGGGAGTGACCACGATCATCACCGACAAGGGCGTGATCACGATTGCCGACGGCCAGATCACGGGCACGCTGACGATCGCCGCGGGGAATGGCGAGGACGTCTACAAGGATGCTTCGTCGCTGACCGCGACAATCACCGGTACGTCGGGCGGCAGTTTAGAGAACCTGGTGGTCGGCACGACGACAGCGACGGCCCATGTCAACGACACCATCACCGATACCACGGTCAAACTGAGCGCGTCGACGCAGCTGGAGGGTGCTGGTGCCAACTACGTGTTCACGGCAACGCTGTCGAATGCCTCGCAGGGCGTGACCACGATCACGACCGACAAGGGCGTGATCTCGATTGCCGACGGCCAGACCACCGGCACGCTGACGATTGCCTCCGGCAACGGCGAGGATGTCTATCAGGATGCATCGTCGCTGACCGCGACGATCACCGGAACGTCGGGCGGCAATTTCGAGCATTTGGTGGTCGGCGCCGGCACGGCGACGGCCCAGGTCAACGACACGACCACCGATGCCACGGTCAATCTAACTGCGTCGACGCAGCTCGAGGGCCCGGCCTCGAGTTACGTGTTCACGGCGACGCTGTCGAATGCCTCGCAGGGCGTGACCACGATCACGACCGACCAGGGTGTGATCACGATTGCCGACGGCCAGACCACGGGCACGCTGACCATTGCCGCGGGCAACGGCGAGGACGTCTACAAGGATGCATCGTCGCTGACCGCCAACATTACCGGAACCTCGGGCGGCAATTTCGAGCATTTGGTGGTCGGCGCCGGCACGGCGACGGCCCAGGTCAACGACACGACCACCGATGCCACGGTCAATCTAACTGCGTCGACGCAGCTCGAGGGGCCGGCCTCGAGTTACGTGTTCACGGCGACGCTGTCGAATGCCTCGCAGGGCGTGACCACGATCACGACCGACCAGGGTGTGATCACGATTGCCGACGGCCAGACCACGGGCACGCTGACGATTGCCGCGGGCAATGGCGAGGATGTCTACAAGGACGCCAGCCAGCTGACCGCGACGATTACCGGGACCTCGGGCGGCAATTTCGAGCACCTGGTGGTCGGCACCGGCGCGGCGACGGCACAGGTCAACGATACGACTACCGATGCCACGGTCAATCTGAGTGCGTCGACGCAGCTTGAGGGGCCGGCGTCGAGCTACGTGTTCACGGCGACGCTGTCGA
The DNA here is from genome assembly GCF_056837965.1 of Bradyrhizobium ferriligni. Classification (NCBI taxonomy): domain Bacteria; kingdom Pseudomonadati; phylum Pseudomonadota; class Alphaproteobacteria; order Hyphomicrobiales; family Nitrobacteraceae; genus Bradyrhizobium; species Bradyrhizobium ferriligni. Next base: position 562 of record NZ_JBXEJO010000044.1, on the reverse strand, counting down.
ATGCATCGCAGGGCGTGACCACGATCACGACCGACAAGGGTGTGATCACGATTGCCGACGGCCAGACCACGGGCACGCTGACGATTGCCTCGGGCAATGGCGAGGACGTCTACAACGATGCATCGTCGCTGACCGCGACGATTACCGGGACCTCGGGCGGCAATTTCGAGCACCTGGTGGTCGGCGCCGGCACGGCGACGGCACAGGTCAACGATACGACGACCGATGCCACGGTCAATCTGACTGCGTCGACGCAGCTTGAGGGGCCGGCGTCGAGCTACGTGTTCACGGCAACGCTGTCGAACGCCTCGCAGGGCGTGACCACGATCACGACCGACAAGGGCATGATCACGATTGCCGACGGCCAGACCACGGGCACGCTGACGATTGCCTCGGGCAATGGCGAGGACGTCTACAAGGATGCATCGTCGCTGACCGCGACGATCACCGGAACGTCGGGCGGCAATTTCGAGCACCTGGTGGTCGGCACCGGGGCGGCGACCGCCCAGGTCGACGACACCGTCACCGACGCGACGGTCAACCTGACCGCCTCCACCGTGCT